>CAJLXE010000123.1 GCA_905210525.1 uncultured Clostridia bacterium
CAAGCTCGGCACTCCTAAAAAGAGCGCATACGACATCTATAAGGAAAAGTTCCCCGACTACAAAGGCACAGAGGAACAATGGTTCAACGATCTTTTTGACGGAAAACTCGGCACTCATGAAAAGACGGCATACGAGCTCTATAAAGAAAAGTATCCCAATTATAAGGGTACCGAGGAAGAATGGCTCAAAGAATTGTTAAGCGGCGATCTCGGCAGAAAGAAAACATTTACGGTTACATTCCTTTTGGAAAAGGGCGGTAAAACATTTACCTCTCAGTCAGTAAATGAATTTGATACGCCTACCTTACCCGGAACGCCAACCAAAACAGGTTACAAGTTCGTTGCATGGACTTATGACGGTTACGAATGGCCGTTTACATACCCCATTACGCAGGACACCGTGCTTACCGCTTCATGGAAACCGATACAATATAATGTAACATACCATCTGAACGGCGGTATAAATTCCGACCTTAACCCTGCAGATTATACAATAGAAAAAGGCTTCACACCTGCAGCACCCGAAAAACTGTATTATGACTTTGCGGGCTGGTATTCTTCGGCAGATTTCTCGGAAGGCAGCAGAGTTACGTCTGTCGTTGCCGGAAATATCGGGAATATAGAGCTTTGGGCAAAATGGACGCCCACAGAATACAGCATAAGCTATATCGGCATTGACGGCGCAAGCTTCAACAGCACAGAAATACCTTCATATAACTATGAAAGCGACGACTTCACACTGCCGACAGTAAGTAAAGAGCATTACATTTTTGCAGGCTGGACTTGCGAAGACATTGCCGAACCGCAGTTAAACGTTGTTATCCCTAAAGGAACACACGGAGATCTGCAATATACCGCAAATTGGACGCCTGTAAACTATACAATTACATACGAACTGAACGGCGGCACGAACTCGCCTGAAAACCTTATCGGATATACAATAGAATCGTTTGCGGGCGCTGACAGCATACCGCTCTTCGATCCGCAGAAAGCAGATATTCAGAATCTTAAAAATTATGCTTTCTCATCGTTAACAGGCAACTTTGACATCAGTTACACAGTATCTTCGTTTGCATTCAACGGCTGGGACGATGTAAATGATACAGCAAAGAATAACCGCATTACCGAAATCAAGCTTTCGGACGGCAACATAACCTTGGTTGCGGATTGGATTGAAACCGAAGGTGAACAGCAAAATAAAGTTGCACCGTATTACAGAAACGGCAACGAACTTTGGATGGGTTCATACCCGCAATCGAAAGTTACGGATGAAGCGCTGCTTGCCGAACTCAAGGCTTACGAGTTTGATAAAAACAGTGTATTGCGGCTTAATCCAACAGGTTCCATGTACTCGTTGATAGGTGACGCTCCGGAGGGATGGACAAAAGGTGATAAATTCTGGTATAAAGACGTTGTGCATAACGGTCAAAAATACCGCGCCCTTTTTGTTGTTGCATCGCGTGACGGCAGCTATTCACAAGAACAAAGCGGTTTTGTTCCTGCAACCGGTACAATGTTCGGTTACGGACTTACATCCGATGACGTAAAAATACACTGGTTCAATTTCAACCCGATACATTGGAACATTCTTGAGGAAGAAAACGGAGAATTGTTCCTCTCCTGCACGATAAGACTGGAAGCTATGAAGTACGGACATGATCGTTGGACAATAAGCCCGATTCGTGATTATCTCAACTCAATGGGAGAGTACAGCGGAATAGGTCTTTACGATGTCATTTTCTCCGATGCTCAGAAAGATATTGTTTTGACATCTACTGTTGATAACTCTTTGGAAAGTATGGGATTGTCCGTAAGTGATTTTGCCGGTGAGCCTACGCAAGATAAGTTATTCTTCTTAAGTTACGCGGAAGCAAGCAAATACAGTGTTGCCAGAAATGCCGGTACAAGTAGCTACGGCTTCGCAACACTTAACAAAAATTTCTACTGGACGAGATCTCACGCTCCGTACAACAATAACAGCAACAGCCAGATTGCTGTAATCAATGCCGGCGATGTGCGTAATCATCCGGGTGAGGAATATACAAAGTTTGGCGGTGTTGTGCCTGCAATGCGCATTAAACTGCAAAACTAATTTACAAGGGGGACTTTTAGAATGGGAACTTTTACAAAGTTCCCATTGTGTCCACCCTTGACCCCGAAAATTATATGCATAAACCGCAAATACTTGCGGTTTATGTTGTGCTATTGCAGTTGCCAATCAGCCGCGCCGGTGGTCGCCGCGTCAGATTGGCATTAAGTTTACGTTTCTGTTTTTAATGTTCATAAGAGCGGGATTTTGCAACAGTTGCACTTGACCACGAAAACGATATGTCTGTAACATATCATATGCAACAAACCGCAAATACTTGCGGTTTATGTTGTGCTACTGCAGTTGCCAATCAGCCGCGCCGGTGGTCGTCGCGTCAGATTGGCTTTAAGTTTACGTTTCTGTTTTGGGTATTTTGTAAAGCAAAGCCTTCCGACCCTACAAAATAAATCCAAGGTCAAATTCAGCAAATAAAAAAATCCGAAACTCGTTTTTTACAACGAAGCTACGGATTTTTTGTTTGTCTGAATTTTGCTTTTTGGCATACAGTACTTTAAAACTTAGTATAAAACCGTAAATTCAATACCAATCCGACGTTACGACCATCGGCACGGCTTATACTTATAATTTTCGGTTTACTTTACCATAGTCCACACTTGCATTTCGCTTTCGCCTCTGTTACCGAAAGCATAATACGGTATCAATACTGCGTCAAACGCTTCAAGAGAATCATGTTTAGTGCTGTAAAGCGGAGCAGTATCATCGTGTTTTCTACGGTAAGCTTTTACTGTAAGAGTAGGTATTCCGAGTTCTTTGTTTTTACCTGTTCTGAATCTTGCACGGCTGTCTATTTTCACATCGCGCAAATACTTTCCGTTATCAACGCCCTCCATGCAATAAACAACCGGACCTTTCATTACGGCATATTTACCGCAATCAAAAACAGCCTCGGGACGTGCTTCCGCAAATTTCGGCTTCATTGCAAAATCAAAATCAAGAGTTTCACCGTCTTTAACATCAAAATAAGCATAGCCTTTAACCGTGTCCCCGATATACGAATCACACCAACCGGGAATCCGTACCGCAAGCTTTGTATCGCCGCCTTTTACCGTTATGCGAACCTTACCGTTTTCCGGATACATCGTCTTCTGCTCTATTTCAACAGTGCTTCCGTTTCTTTCAATTTTGGTAGTGCTTTGCATAAATTGATGTACATATACGGTATCAGCGTCATATGTATAGAGCATATTGGCAATAGACGGAATAAATCTGACTATATTCGGAGGACAGCATGAACATCCGAACACTTCACTTCTCTGCGGACGCGGCAAATGTATTGACGACGATGTGCCGTTGCAGTCGCGCGTATACATATACGGAATGATTTCCATTGGATTTTCATAGAAAAACGCCTTACCGTCAAGCGATACCGATGACAAAAATCCGTTGTACATTACTCTTTCCACCGTATCCGAATATTTTGAATCAGCTTCAAATTTCAGCATTCTGTTTGCGAAAAGTGCAAGCGATATTGCGGCACAGGTCTCGGTATACGCCACGAGATTCGGAAGGTCATAGTTCACGGAATACGCCTCTCCGCAAGCAGATGATCCCACGCCTCCCGTTATATACATTTTCTTTGTTATTATATTGTCAAATATGCGTTCACACGCGTCTTTTAATGAACTGTCGCCGGTTCTGAATGCAACGTCAGCCATCGCACAATAGAGATAGCCTGCTCTGACCGCATGACCTACCGCTTCAGTCTGTTCCCTCACCGGAATATGAGACTGTATCTGATAAGAATTTGTGGATTTATCAGCAGTATTCTCTTCCCTGCCGCGCTCATTGATAAAAAATTCCGCAAGCTCAAGATAACGCTTTTCGCCCGTGCAGTCGTAAAGCTTAACAAGTGCAAGCTCTATTTCCTCATGCCCCGGAGTTCTGAACCCCGTATCCATGTCGATTTTGAATCTTTTTTCTATATAGTCGGCATAACGGCACATAGCGTCAAGAAACTTTTTCTTGCCTGTCGCCTCGTAATATGCCACTGCAGCTTCCATGAGATGTCCCGCGCAGTAAAGCTCATGGTTATCTCTGTTCGTAAATTTTTTATCAGGCTCATGCGTCTGATAATGAGAGTTGAAATATCCGCAAGGCTCCTGATTTTTAACTATGAGATCAACAACACCGTCAACTATCTTTTCGAGCCGCGGTTCTCTTTTGAGCTTCGTAATATAAGCTACGCCTTCTATCCACTTTGCCACATCGGAATCCCAGAACACATGAGGTTCGTAAGGCATACCCGGCTTCCAATCACATTTAAACGCGTCAAAGCGTCCCGTTTCTTTGAATCTGTTGTAAACGGCATAAACCGTTGTTTTACGGAGCATATTCTGTTTTTTCTGCCAGAAACCGCCCGTCACATTAGTATCTGAATAATCTGATGTTATCACTTGCAATCACACGCACAGCAAATTTGCCGTAATGCGCCCTTTCAATGTAAATTAAACAATTCCAATCAATCCTTTTTGTATTTCAATAAAACATTTTAACACGGCATATAAATACGTCCGTTTATATAACTTCATTAAACAATTCGCCGAGTCTTCGTATGCCTTCCGTTATCTTCTCGTCAGACATTGTGGAATAATTAAGTCTCAGCGCGCTGCATGGCTTATTCATATCTACCATAAACGTGTTTCCCGGAACATATACTACCTTTTTCTCTATTGCTTTTTTGGATATCTCCAGCGTATCTATTCCGTGCATAAGGTCGCACCATATGAACAATCCGCCGCCCGGTCTCGTATATGAAATATTATCCGGAAAATGTTTCTCCATAGCGTCAAGCATCGTTTTGCACTTATGCGCATAATCGGCACGCATTTGGGCTATAAGCTCATCAATGTTATAGCGCTTCATATATTCATATGCAAGCAGCTGTGTTATCATAGGTGTGTGAACATCCGATACCTGCTTTGCTATAACCGCTTTCTGTACTATTGATTTATCTGCACACATAAATCCTATACGCAGACCCGGCGCAAGTATCTTTGAAAAAGAACCGCTGTACACTACAATTCCGTCCGTATCCATAGATTTGATTGTAGGCATTTTTTTGCCGTCAAACGTAAGCTCGCCGTAAGGATTATCCTCGATTATTATAATATTATGCTTTTTCGCCGTCTCGTATATTGCTTTACGCTTCTCAATGCTCATAGTGACGCCCATAGGATTCTGGAAAGTAGGTATCGTATATATTACCTTTACATTTTCCGATGATTCTATTGCTTTTTCAAGAGCCTCTATATTCATTCCGTCTTCGTCCATAGGCACGCCCACAAGATTTGCTCCGAAAGAACGGAATGCGTTAAGTGCGCCTATAAAGCTCGGTTCTTCAACTATAACCGTATCGCCCTCATTCACGAGCACTTTTGTGGCAAGATCTATGCACTGCTGACCGCCCGTTACAATTATAAGC
>CAJLXE010000124.1 GCA_905210525.1 uncultured Clostridia bacterium
GAAAATACATACCTTGACAATATAATCAGGCACAAGCTTTTTTGTCCAGCTGTACGTTTTGTCAAGTTTGTTTTCCTCAAGTGTACAGCAGTCGTTCCACTGAGTAACAAGCGTAATCAAAAACAGCAATGCCAACCCTATAACGCCGTAAGCCGTATTCCATTTTACCGAAATGGCGCATCCCATAAAGAAACCCGAACACAAAAGATAAATCATACTCTTCTTCAAACCCAGATTCTGCGGTCTGCTTACGCAATAATCATACATAAAATAGAACATCAATATAACAAACGTCACTGCATAAACGTCTATTGAAGCTATTCTCGAATGAGTAAAATGCATAAAGTCAAACATCATAAGAAACGCCGCCGCAAAGCCGCCGAAGCTTGTTTTCGTAACCTTTTTGCCGAACATATACATAAGCAGTATCATAAATACGCCGAATATCGTTCCCATGGTTCTCATTCCGAACATATTCTCGCCGAATACAGCCATTCCCGCAGCAATAAGAAGCTTTCCGAGCGGCGGATGCGTCCATTCATACGGTCTTATTCCGTTAAGATGTTCATAACCGGTTCTGCCGTGATAAATTTCGTCAAAATACGTACTGTTCATCACATCGCGCGAATAATCTATCTTATCCGGCTCGTCAAACAATGCCGTAACATCGCCTTTTGCCGTGCTTTCGGTTATCTTTATGTTCTTCAAAGGTTCCTTGCTGTCCCCCACAAAAATTCCGATTTCACCTATCGCAAGGTTTGTCTTGGATGTTGCAAATTTAAGATATCTTGTTTTTACCGTTTCATAATCACAGTCAAACGAACATACCTTGAAAACACCGATATCTATATCCGCTGTCGTTATTTTTGACTTTGTTCCGTCACTGTTTCTCTTCCACGCATAAACAAGCGAACAACCCTTTGTTTCATTATCGTAATAATAAGTATTTATTTTGCCGTCCGGTTTTACTCCGCAATAAAAATTTATTCTGGATATATCGTACTCATCACCGAGATCCACTACCACATATTCTCCGACCTTAGACGTCGTCCAATATGTCTGCGGCGTATCAAATGTACCGAGTCTTATAAACGCAATTATGCTGTAAATAACCATCATAACCGTCACGATTATCCAATCCTTTTTTGTCATCTTCATGCGGTAATACGACGTATCTTTCGCGCGCTCAAGCAATCTTTTTTGTTTCGCTGTCTGCACTGCCATAATCAAACGCTCCTTTTTATTTATTCTTTTGTAATTCGGCAACAGAGCCGGGTTTTGATATCCTGTTCAATATAACAACCTTTATCGTAACAGCCAAAAGCACCGCAAAAAACATTACTTCCGCGAGGCTTATCAATGTAACCGCAATATCTCCCGATGCCGGATAACAATAATTCCACGTTGTCTGCAAATTATAAATCATATAAGTATTTGCGAAAGACGGAATTGAGAACAACATTGACAAATAAAGATACCATCTTTCCCTGCTTTGTATAAATGCAACAAGCGAAAGCGCTATAGCGGAAAACATATATCTTTCATGCATTTTTGAAGCAAAAGTAAACACCGTCACTATAAGTACGCACGACACTATCGCAGGCATGGCCTCACGCGACTTTGAGTCCTTTTTCGTTCCCCATAAAGCAAATACTATTGCAAGTACAACCGCAAATATTATACCGAGCATTCCCCATTGTGAAAATTTCAGTCCGCACCATACCGTGTTCACATCCGCAACATTGTAACCGAGCATAGCCCAGAAATTAAATCCGTTCATAGTCGCGTATTCATAGTTTCCAATAGTGCCCATATACAGCTTGAATATCCATGCAGGGTCTTCAAATTTCATTCTTATATAGAAAGGAAGAAGCAATACAATGCACGTCAACAAACCGCTCGAAACCGCAATGAGCGTCGGTTTCCAATTTTTATTACGCAAAATTTCCAAAAGAAGCACAAGCCCTATTGCCGGTGTAAAAATTATTCCGTGAGGCTTGAGAAGAACCATAAGTGCAAAGAATATCCCCGCGCCTGCCCATTTTTTATCCGTAATGCACATCAGCTCAAAAATAATAAGCATCGTAAAGAGCGAATCAACCTGTCCCCAGCCTACCGAATTCATCCATATTGCAGGGTTTGCCGCGTAAAGCAATCCTATAACAACCGCCCATTTAGCGTCAATGTATCTCTTAGCCAATCTGTACAAAAGAACAGATGTAACAATATCCGCAATCAACGACGGCATTTTGAGCAGTAATTGAGTCAATGCGCCGCCCATAACGTTTGACAATCCCGAAGCTGCCGCGCCTATCGGAGCAAGCACGTACATATAAAGCGGCGGATAATCCAAAAAGCCGATTCCGCTTGTACTCGAATACATATTAAAAAGATCCTTGGACGCATACCAGCCCCAATACTTAAACAAGCCAATATCTGCCGGAAAACCGGGAGCAGTCATAGCAACCGCGACTCTGAACAGCGCAGCCCCCGTAAGAGCAAAAACAAACACTTTCTTCAGCTTATTTTCATTGCCGCATATGTCTCCCGTTTCGGCAAACGCTATCGCAAGCACTGCCAATACCACAAACCATATAAAAGCAAACGCCATCCATTTTACTGCATCCGGTCTTTCTGTAAGCGTATGTCCGTTCCACGTTCTTCTGCTTGATTCCTGTTGTTTAGTGTCCGATGTCAGGTAATGACAATTCGCCGGTGCGGTTGAAACCTGCTTAACCGTTATATCGTCAAACCATGCTGTGCCGCTGTTGAGCGCCCCGTATCCACCGAGAGTAAAGCACAACTCAACAGACTCCATACCGGCTGCCGTTCTGAAAGAAAATTCAACCTTTGTCCAGTCCGTATCGCCGCATACGGTTGACGAAACGAACATTGTATTTATAATTGATATTGTTGCACCTGTGCGGTAATGTGTGGAATCGGATTCGGGAACGTCTTTTGTTTTGATATATGCCGTAACCGTATAATACGCCAAAGGCGAAACAGATATTTCCTGAATTATTCTTGCATCATTTTCCGATTTACTTGAAATCCTCAAAGACGATGTTCCGCTGTAAAATACCTCTTTATCTATTTCAAACGACGAAACATCATCATACCATAAATACTTTGACCAAAAGTCAAAGTCATCCTCAAAGCCACCGCCTTTTATAATATTGGATTCCGTATCTGCAAATGCCGTCGGCAAAAGAAATCCCATAATAATTACGGTACTCATCAGTACCGCAATTAGTTTTTTGCATACAGTATTAATAAAAGACATACAATATACCCTTTCCGATTTAATCTTAATCGTGTTTTTTGTTATCATATCTTGTATATTCTGCAAGCCATGCAACCTCTACGTTCGTAGTTGCACCGTTTCTGTGCTTTGCAATAATAATCTCGCCTATGCCCGGTTTTTCCGATTTATCCTTGTTGTAATATTCGTCCCTGTAAATAAAGCATACAATATCCGCATCCTGCTCTATTGCACCCGAATCTCTCAGGTCGCTCAGAACAGGTCTGTGATCAATTCTTGCGTCAGGGCCTCTGCCAAGCTGTGCAAGAGTAATTATCGGAATTTCAAGTTCTTTCGCCAAAGACTTCAGATCTCTCGATATTTCCGCAACTTCGAGCTGTTTACTGCCGAGCTTGCTGTTGCCCGTTATAAATTGGAGATAGTCTATAAATATTGCCTGAACATTATGTTCTATCTTCATTTTCCGTGCCTTTGAACGTATTTCGGCAGTGGTAATAAGGCTGGAATCATCAATGTACATAGGTATATCCGTCAAAGCACGCACTGCATCCTGAAGCCGTATCCATTCTTCGTCATTCATGGAACCGCTTCTTATTTTCTGCAAAGGTATATTTGCCTCCATACTTATGATACGCTGAACGAGCTGGCTCGAGGACATTTCAAGGCTGAACATTCCTACCGGAAGTCTGCTTCGTGCAGCTATATTGTACATCATGCTCAGCGCAAGACTTGTTTTACCCATAGCCGGACGCGCCGCAATAATTATAAGGTCCGTTTTCTGGAATCCCGCCGTTACTGCATCCAGATCCGTAAATCCGGACGGAACGCCTATTATCTGCCCTTTGTTTAAGGCTATTCTTTCAATATCCATGTATGCGTCAAACATGACATCCGTAAAATCACGGAAATCCTTTGTCGCACGGTTCATGGCTATATTGAATATTTTCTTTTCCGCCGTATCTATAAGATTCTGCGGAGACTGCGAGCCTTCGTATGTTTTGCTTATAATGTCCTGCGACATATTTATAAGCTGGCGCATTGTGCTTTTTTCGTGCAGTATATCGATATAATTATCTATATTTGCCTGCACCGGAACAATATCGATTATAAACGAAACGTATTCCAGACCGCCGACCGCTTCAAGCGTTCCGCGTTTATTCAGTTCGTTAACAAGCGTTACCATGTCAATCGGAATAAGATTATCGTTCAAAGAACCGAGTGCCGAAAATATTTCCTTGTTATTTTCCCAAAAGAAGTCTTCCGGCTTCAATTCCTCAAGCGCTTTTGTTGCGTGCTTGGAATCCGAAAGCATTGCGCCCAGAACAGCCTGTTCAGCTTCCTGATTATTAGGCAATGACTGTGCCATACTGTTACCCTTTCAACCACATAATGCGGTACATTTATTCCTTCGGAGCTATAACCACATTTATTGTCACGTGAACGTTCACATGAAGCTTTATCTCCGCCTTGTATTCGCCAAGCGACTTTATAGGTTCCTCAATAACGATTTTTTTCTTATCAACATCGATACCCGTAGATGCTTTTACAGCTTCCGCAATTTCCTTTGCCGTAACAGAGCCGAACAGCTTGTCCCCGGCACCGGTTTTCTGATATATTGTTACCGTTTTTCCGCTGAGAATTTCACCCTGTTCCTTTGCTTTCTTAAGTTCCTGCTCCGCTTTGAAATTTTCCGCAGCTTTACGGTTTCCAAGCTCGTTCATATTTGATTTATTAGCTTCTATCGCAAGCTTTCTCGGGAAAAGAAAATTGCGCGCATATCCGTCGGACACATCAACGATCGTGTCTTTTTTGCCTTTTCCTTTGACGTCCTGTAACAATAATACTTTCATGGTGCATGCTCCTTACGTGATTCATAAAGAAAAAACTTTTTATCACTATACTATACCATACACGCGGCAAAAAGTCAACGAAAAATCACAAAATCCTTGAAGAAACCGGAGACTTTTTATTTATTTACATTTCATTCACGGATATATTCACGGCAGGTTTCAGTTTTATATTATACTATTGAAACATTCTTGCAAAAAGGAGAAAACTCTGTGGCAGGCACCTGCAAACTGTGTCCACGCGAATGCGGCATAAACCGAAGTGAAAAATACGGACGCTGCGGCGTATCGGACAAAATAAAACTGGCGCGCGTCGGGCTGCACGCCTGGGAAGAACCGTGCCTTTCCTATGGAGCCGGGAGCGGAACGGTCTTTTTTTCCGGCTGTGTACTCGGCTGT
>CAJLXE010000125.1 GCA_905210525.1 uncultured Clostridia bacterium
TTGCACGCTCCACTGCGTTTATAAGAACCGCGCATGGTTCTATAAGTATTCTGCTGTCAAGATCAAGATCGCTTACATTGAAAATACTTGATCCCTTACGTACTATTATGTAATCCGAGAACCAGCCGTTAAGATGAACATCGTCATCCGGAAGCAATCCGTAAACATCGGCGCCGCCAACGTTTTGTTTGTTAAGGTCGAACATCGTTATATCCGGATTATCCTTAAATATCATGCACGTAACAACCTTATCGCCTACCGCCAATGGCTTGCCTGCGCTGTCCGTTTTTACATCTTTGCCCATTTTTACGATCTCGCCTGTTCCCTCGTGACCGAGCACAACCGGAATAAGACCGAACGGATCGCGTTTGAATTCATGAGCGTCCGTACCGCAGACTCCGCAGCCTTCCACTTTTACAAGTATATCGCCGTCTCCGAGTTCCGGTATCGGAAATTCTTTTATATCGAAATTTTCAGGCTTTGTAAGCATCGCAACATGAGCCGTTTTCGGTATATTGCCCGTTGAAGCACTTTTCTGTGCGGGTGTTCCCGAAGAAGTGTTCATATTTGCGATTACCTGCTTTACTATTTCTTCAATTTTTGCAGATTCCAAATTCATATCAAATTTTGCAACCTTTGATTTCAACGTATGCGCATCTCATCGGAACCCCTCGCGCCGTCTTTATAAAATTCAAAGGTATTCCTTTCTTCTGAATTGTTTTTGTTATTGTTTCTTGCAGAGTTCTTCAAAAACCTGCCTACCGTAGCTTCCGAGAAAAGTATCCTGTTCGGCAGTGCCTCCGCTCACGCCGAGACCGCCTATCACTTTACCGTCACCCTCAAGCGGTTCGCCGCCGCCGAATATAACGATTCTGCCGTTGTTTGTGTTTTGTATTCCGTAAAGTGTTCCGCCCGGCTGTGCCGATTTGCCCAGATCGTATGTGGACATCTTCAAAGCCACCGATGTGAACGCTTTATTGACCGCAATATCATAGCTCGCTATAAACGCATCGTCCATGCAGTCCACCGTAATTACGTTGGCTCCGGCATCCGCTATTGCCACAACCGCATTGACTCCTGTTTCCTTTGCCTTTATTTTCACGCGTTCGACTATCTGTCTGGCAAGGGAAAGCGTCATTTTTTCCGGCTTACGGTTTTCGCGCGGATTGCTCTTGCCGATAACGTCTTTTACGGCATTTTCAACAAGCTTTTCTATATCGTACCCCATAACGTTAACCGTTGTCTCGTCGGAAGACATTCCTTTCCGCGAAATTACTTTCCGAGCTGTGCAAGAACTTTCTTTGTGATTTCCGCAATCAGGTCGGAATCACTTTCCGCAGATGCCGCAGATGAACATTTCCCGCAAGTATGGCAGCTCGGTTTTCCTGCAGCCACATTGGGGCACAGATCAGCCGGATGCTTACCCTTCATGCCGAATTTTCTTCTTATTTCGTAAAGTCCCTGAACCTGTTCGTCCGTAAGATGCTTAGGTCCGCCGAGAACCTTTGCCTGGTAAAGAAGCTGTGCATAGAATTCAACGGATTCCATCTTGTGATATGCGTTAAGCAAAGAATCGGAGTAAGTAAGAGCGCCGTGGTTTGCAAGAAGAACTGCATCATAGTACTGAAGGTACTTGGAAACAGCGTTAGGTATTTCGTCCGTTGAAGGTGTGCCGTACTCTGCAATCGGAACGCAACCGAGCGCTATTACAGCTTCGGGCATTATGGGTTCCGTAAGAGGTATGCCTGCTATTGCAAAGCTTGTAGCATACATAGGATGAGCATGAACAACCGATTTAACGTCCGGTCTTTCTTTATACACTCTCATGTGCATTTTTATTTCGGATGACGGTTTAAAGCCTTCATATGCCTGTATAACCTTGCCGTCCGCATCTACCTTACATATATATTCAGGTGTCATAAAACCCTTTGATACGCCCGTAGGTGTGCAAAGGAACTCGTTATCATTGAGCTTTACGGATATGTTACCGTCATTTGCGGCAACCATGCCTCTGTCATAAATACGTTTGCCTATATCGCAAATTTGTTTCTTTATTTCGTATTCCGAAGCCATTTTATATTCTCCTTTTGATTAAATAATTGTCTGTTTATGTTTTACCGTCGAAAAACATCATTATTTCCCGACATTATGATTTTATCACAAAACAACATATATGTCAATAGAAAACCACAAAAATATAATGATTTTTTTTGATTTTTGACCGAATGTTTTGGTTTAATGTTGTTTTTAGGTTAAAAAGTCAATAATTTCCTGTATTCCCCTATACTCATAGCTGCTCGTAAAGAATATCTTTTCGCATCCGCAAAGTTCAAGCCATTCAGCCGCCTGTTTCTTGTCCGCATAAGGATGGTCGCACTTTGTAACTATACCTATAACCGGTCTTGTTGCCATACCCGTTATATTCGGCGGAAACAGCGAATAGGGTTCGGTAGCGGATATAACAAGACCTACAACGTCCGCTTCATAAGAATAAACAGCCAGAGCGCCTCCGAGCATTTTGTCTTCCGCATATTCTCCCGGAGTATCTATTATAGATTCCGTAAAATCCACATACTGCGTCTTATGGTAGCTGATTTCTTCTTTTCGCAGCGCCTGAATAAGAGTGCTTTTGCCGCTTTCGCTTCTGCCCAAAAGAATAAGTTTTTTCATTACGTTTTTGTAACTTCGCACACCGTAAAACCAAGCTTTGTCCGTGCGTAATCAACTACCGCATTTACCGCTTCCTCAACCTGCGATACAGAACCCGTTATTATAAGCGTTCCGCTGAATCTGTCCGCAAAACCAAGCTGTGCTCCCGACATCTTAAGTGCAATGTCCGCGGCTATGACTGCATATTCGCTCGGAGACGACGTAACTATACCTATTGCCGACTTTGAGTAATCCACATCAGGATTAAGACCGAGCTTTCGGTAAAGTATTTCGTCCGGATTGGCTATAATATGCGCAAGTGTTATTTGTTTTCCCGGAACTATCTCCTGTATAATGCGCTGCTTGTTCATATCGTCAATGACGTTCATCAAAATTCTCCTTATTTATCCGCCTATTTCCACTTTAAGACCGGTAGTCTCGGCAACCTTTTTCAGCGCCTGCATCTTTTCGTTTGACGGCGGTTCAATATCTCCCATTCCGTATTCTCTGGAAAGTCCCGTATATTTGTCGTATCCCAGTCTGTGATACGGCAGCAAATGCATTTCCCGTACCGTTTCGAGTGATTTGGCAAAGCGTGCAATATCGAGTATTTCCTGCTCCGTATCGTTGAATGTAGGAATCGTGGGAACCCTTATTACAAGTTCTTTTGCATCCTTTGCAATGCGCCTTGCATTGGCAAGTATTCTCTCGTTCGGCTGCTGTGTGAACTTCATATGTTTTTCGGAATTCATATGCTTTATATCAAGCAGATACAAATCCAGATACGGAAGTATTCTTTGTATTACGGAATACTCCGTTATTGCCGTTGATTCCACCGCTGTATGGAGTCCGTAATCCTTGCAGGCGCGCAAAAGAGCCTCGGCAAAGTCCGGCTGACAAAGACATTCTCCGCCCGAAAGCGTCACGCCGCCTCCGCTTCTGCGGTAATAAGGCATATCTTTGAGTATCTGTTCCATAACGGCTCCGACGGTCGTATCTTCACCGACGGTTTTAGGAGTGCCGTTCTGAATCATTGTCTGAATTTCAAACTTCTGAGATTCGGGGTTACAGCACCAGCGGCATCTGAGCATACAGCCCTTAAAGAACACTATCGTTCGTATTCCGGGCCCGTCATGTACGGAAAACTTCTGAATATCAAATATTCTGCCCTTTGTATTCAATATATCCTGTTCGTTCATGTCTGTAATATTCCCTGTCGGTCAGAATCCGCCCTGTTCGGTACGGTTTATTATGTCATCCTGAAGCGATTTTGAAAGCGTTGTAAACAATGCGCTGTATCCTGCAACGCGGACAACAAGGCTCTGATATTTTTCAGGATGAGCCTGAGCGTCACGAAGAGTTTCTCTGCTCACAACATTAAACTGCATATGAGAGCCTTTCTGGTCAAAATATGCTCTTATAAGCGCTATAAAGCTTTCTATTCCGGACTTTCCGGCAAGTGCCGACGGATGGAACTTCATGTTGAAAAGAGTACCGTTTGAAGCTATTCCGTGGTCAAGCTTTGATACGGAATTTGCCGCGGATGTAGGTCCGTGAGTATCCTTGCCCGCACTCGGTGAAACGCCGTCCGCAACAGGCGTGAAAGCATATCTGCCGTCCGGAGTCGCTCCCGTCTGTGCACCGAGCGGAACATTTGCGGAAACAGGATAAAGTCCTGCCTGGAATATGCCGCCTCTGGGATTCCTGAATGTCTGGAGCGGTTTTGTATATGTATATGCAACGTCTCTTGCAAACTCATCGACAGCGGCAATGTCGTTGCCGAATTTATCTACCGAAACGAGCATATCGTGTATTTCCGAATAACGTTTTTTCTGTACGGCAGTAAGACTGTTGCCTTCTTTCACCTTGCTATAGATACGCGATATATCATATTGAGTTACGTTATGTCCCCGCTTTGCAAGCTCAAGAGCGGTTTCTTCCGTAATTTTGCGTGCAGTTTCATCGTCAATGTCGTTTTTGCCGAAATTTGATTCCAGAGCCGCTTTAAGCTCCTTCACGGATATTTTTTTATCCTCATAAACGAGCTTTTTAACCGCATAAAGCGAGTCCGCCATGTTTGCTATACCGAAGCCCTGCGGTCCCGTAAAATTGTATACCGCACCGCCCTGTTCGGGTGTTTTTCCCCTCTGTATGCAGTCGTGCACCATGGATGACAAATAAGGTAACGGGCATCTTTCCGCATGAGCAACGTCAATGGCATTATCGGCATTCACGAGCAGTGATATTGCATAATTCATCTGTGCCTTATATGCGCCGTAAAACTCGTCAAAAGTATTCATTTTTGTCACATCGCCCGTTTTAACGCCAACCTGAACGCCTTTATCCTCGCCGTTTGAGAACACAAGCTCCAGCGGACGGCACATATTAAAGAATGCAGCGTCGTGCCAGCCCCATGTTTTAGCCGATTTTTGCGGTTCAACACAACCTATTATATTGTAATCGCGCGCGTCCTCAATCGAAAGTCCTCTGCTGAGAAGCGACGGTATTATGACTTCATCGTTGTAATAAGCAGGCAAGCCCACGCCCGTTCGCGTAAGCTCCGCCGCCCTTATAAGAAATTCATGCGGTGTTTTGTTCCACACTCTTACCGAAAACGACGGCTGAGGCAAAAGAACATGAAGCGTTGCTTCTATGCACATAAACGAAAGATCATTGGTAGCATCTTCTCCGTTTATGTCCTGTCCTCCCGCTATAAGATTCTGGAAAAGGCTGTACCCCGCAAAGCCCTCTGCCGACGCCGCGTCACGGACTTTATTCAGGTCATTAAGCTTCACCCATATGCAGTCCATGAGTTCCTGTGCAAATTCGCGCGTGATGATTCCCTT
>CAJLXE010000126.1 GCA_905210525.1 uncultured Clostridia bacterium
AACACTATAATATAAGTCAAAATTTCGGTAATAACCGAGAAAATAAGTATCAAACGATTGTCAATCAGCTTTTTGATAATTGACAATGTAAAGCTAAAACGGATTATCTTCGTCATCCGGAACTGCGATCAAACCCGGCTTTCTGAGCCATGAAACTTGACGCCCATATCCGCTAAACCGTGCTACCGGACCTCTCTCCCACCCCTCTATGCTCTGCATTATAAGCACAAGGTCATTGCTGTCCTTACGCGTCATTTTTGTCAAATCACAGTTCAGCGCGCGAACCCATAGCTCGGCAATACACACCTTTTTCTTATCTTCGAGGTAGGCAGAAATCATACCTTCTCTGTAATCCTCCTCCATATACTGCCTTTGTCTGTCCATTATAACGTCGATAAGCTCGCTGTTCGCGTCAAGCTTCATATACGGCGTATCCTTTTTTGCCAAGGCTTCCGCCCAGCATTGCCGGATATCCTCCTGAATCTTGCACTTATTGGCATATATAAATTGCCCCGAACATTCCACCTGAATCGGATACATACGGCGGGTACCCGTTTTATCCGTTAAAAACTGCAATTTATTGGTTGAGCCTATAAAAATACATTGCCGCGGAAAATTATCAGCGCGCCGTGCATATGATGGTCTGAATCTGTCACATTTACACGTAAGGAACTGCTTAACAGCCTCGCACTCTTTTAGTTTTGTTACAGCTAACAGCTCACCTATCCATATACCCAGCAGATTTTCTTTAGCTTCTTTGCCCTCTATAGTTGTTACTTCGCTGTATAATTCATCCGTTATCGCAAGCCATCGTATAAATGTGGACTTCCCACACCCTTGCTTTCCGACAAGCACAACCGTATCGTCAAATTTACATCCGGGCTCATAAGCTCTATGTATTCCGCCTGCAAAAATAAGTCTGCTCAATTCGCGCGTATACGGTGTATCTTCACACTTAAGCCATTTTATCAGCAATGTGTCTATCCGGTTCTTTCCGTCCCATTTTACAGCTTCTATTATGCTCCTGATCGGGTTATATGCGCGCTCCGTCATGAGGATATTCATTGCATCAAAATATTTCTTTTCGCCTCTCAGGTTATAATTCGTTTCCAGATAGCTTTTAGCCGCACTGTCGTCAAAATCCGTCCATACACGCATTTTACCCGGCTGCTTGTCGTCCGTTGTCTCCGGCATTTTTGTAAACTCGTTATATCTTAGATTCGCAAAATAAATATCGCTCCGCATCGTCTGCACAAAGTCATTTATATTCGTTATGCGTTTACCCGACTTTTCCGGCTTTGACCCATATTCATTTTCAAGTCCCTTAATATAGGCATCGAATGCCGTTTTACAGTGAAGCTGCCCCGCGCGCATAGACAAAAAAGCTACATATTGAAGCTGCATAGCTTTGTCACAGTCAAATATATCTATTATCCTGTCCGTGTCAAAAAGCTCCGTTTTTGTAAAATTCTGCACATCGTTCAGTTCAAACATATTTCACCTTTCTTCCAACAGAAAGAGATTCAGATACATACCTGCAACGTCAAGCCTATATTCCGCATAAGGCAGCATATTCAGTGCCGACGCATATGCCCTGCTGTCGTTTTCAGTTATAAAATCTCCATTTTCACGAACTGCCGTATATGTTGCGCACCAAAAATCAAAGGCTCTGTTGTAATCATCTTCCAGTTTTTTCCGTCGGTCTGCTTTTTCTTTTGTTTTGCGGTCAATCTCTTTGAACCGTTTATCAGCTTCATAACGGTCTCTCGCTGTACCGGATTCTATCGGCAAACCTAAATTGAAATCCGCATTTATCCGCATAACAGCCTCATATGTATTCAGCCCAAACGCTCGCGTCACAAAGCTTATTATGTCTCCGCTTGCGCCGCACCCAAAGCATTTCCAGAAAAGATTATTTTTTACACTCAAGGATGCTGTCTTTTCATGGTGGAACGGACAAATCGCAAACCCTGCTCTGTCAAATCGTATTCCGTAAAACTCCAAAGCCTCGCGTACACCGACCGTTTCTTTTATTTGTATTATATATTTGTTCATGATGCACTGCCTTTGCTTTATAACATACTCATCCAAAACAGCCTTGCAAATAGAATATATTGTCAGTCCCATATTCTCTTTGGGTACAAATTTCACGTTCAGACAGTATCGCAAATACGTTTGATTTGTATTTATCGGCATGAAATAAAAATATAACATTGAATTTCTTGCTCAACTCTGCACTTAATCTTAGAAATTCAGCTTTTATGAAACCATACCCCTGCTGTGAAAATCCGCCCGACTTTTTGCTTGCGCTCGGTTCTGTCTGCATTGCCCAATCTTTCATGTATTCTATCATTGCACACATTGTGCCGATTACGACTGTTTTATATATGCCATAAAAACTTTTTATGTCATTCAAAAATTCTTCATATGCTGCAATCTTTTCTGTGTGCAGGATTCACTCTCACAATACCCTCGTCCGCATCCGCAAGCAACTACATCAGGTGCAGACAGCGCAAGCCTTGCCTACGCCCGGCATTCCCAATATATTCATTATAATAATGTTATTTTCACTGAAATTCATTTGTTCGGGTTTTACTGCCATTTTTCATCGCTCCTTATATCAATTTTTTATAAATTTCCGTCAATTCGTCCAAGGATTTATTGACAATTCCGTAAAATTCTCTTTGCTGCTTTTCTAAATTTGCAGTCGCAATCCCTGCGTTTTTTACTTCTTCTGTCTTTTCGGAACGATACCAATTCCGCATCTCTTCAAGATATCCCTGCGTCTGATTTAATCCGTTCCTGATATCGTCACACATTATTTCCGTATCTGCTATGAATTTTATCAGCGTTTCCGCAAAACTATTCGACATATTACGCTCCTTATTCAATATGAAGCATCTTCATAATCGACATCATAATCATCCGCTTCCATCTCTTCAAAACTGTATGACAGCAACATTGTTTTCAGATTTTAGATATACATCTTCCGTGCAATTTCTGTAGCTTAGCCAATGTCATAGGCAGTTACCGTGAAAGCATTGTAGTCGGTCGCTTTTAATGTTACTGCATAATTCTTGATTTTTCCCATTCCGTTACCATCCTATTTCGTCCGTAAATTTCGGGCAGGATATCACCTGTATTCTGACATCTCCTTTTTTTGTTATCACTGCAGCATATTCCGCGCCTTTCGGTAACTTTGCTTTTTCCTGCAACCATTCGCATGGTTTTGGGTGATCGGTTGCATTCGGATCAATATGCAACCGGCATCCCGTCCTGTCACATAACATGCACAATGTAGGTCTTTCACGTACGTATTCATTTTTACTCTTGTTAATTAATTCAAGTAAATAATTGTGCATATGCAACGATATTTTTTTCATTTTGATATGCTCCTGCATAATTTACTCCCTTTTTTGGTAAAACGGACACGGTTTGTCGCCAAAATCCGAACATATCAGGCACCGGCAGTTACCGTTGTCGTTTGCTCTGCATTCCTTTCGCAAGCACGTTGTGCCCTTTTCTGCGAACATCATTTTTTTCATTCTGAAATCTTCGTCAGTCATATTATCAATTTCCTTTCGCAATTTTTACAGTAAAAAGCGCTATTGTAAGCCCCATTTCTATTAATAATGTCACGGCTGTTACTAACCCCCATGCCTCAAAAATGGATTCACGCGAGATTCCCGCAAGCACATCAGCGGCTGTCATACCAAGCATAGTGCCGATGTAGCAAATACACACTATTTTAATGATTGTTTTGATTATTTTCATTCTTGTACATCCATTTCTTTTACAAGGTCGTCAATATCATGATTAAATACAAACTTGTTTGAATACTCACAATCACATTGCAATTTTATTCTTAATCGTTCTGCAAACTCTTTTATTGTTTCCGTCCGTACCCTCTGAATCTCTGTTTTCTGACTATTGATAACACCCAAAACATCAACCGAAAAGCCGTCAGGGTATTCCTCGGCTAATCGTTCCAACATCTCAATTATATCTTTTTCATCCACTTTTCATTTACACCCCTTGCATTTTTGGGTTTATGGTATAATAGTATTGGTTAGATTTTCTATTTTTGGTCATTCTTCCGTACTTTTCGGCAGTAAATGCTCTTCTTTCGTTTCAAGGAGCTGTTGCGCCTTTTCACGAATCAGACAACCGTCACTATCCCAAATTGTAACGCCTATCGCTTCCTGCAATTTGTACGGACTTATGTATACGGACCCGCGCTTACTCCCTCGTCCATACATATACCCAATGGGAAGTGAACCGCTCCGAATGCCTGCCACTACACACGGTGTTGTTATGCCGAGGAGTTTCGCAGCAACCTTTGTCGGGACTCTTACAGGCATTTTCTCCGGTATTTCCGTTTCTTCGCAGACATCTGCCATCAATTCCTCGGGCGTCATGCCGAGCGCCTCAGCTATAAGCTTTATTTTGTCTCTTCTCGGCTCGATTTTCCCCGATAGGTACTCGCTCATACTTGATTTTGCTATGCCGGTAATACGGCACAATTCATATGGCGGCATTTCATTTCGTGCCATTGCTTTTTTCAGATTTTTTGCAAACATTGTCTTCTCTCCTTTTTCTGCCATTTTTTGATTTGTATTAATTTACATTCAATTAAGATCCTATCATTATGTCACTATCACTTTCGCCGGAATAAGAGTATATAATGTTATAATGTTCCCTCAGATATTTCGCAACAATGCTCCGAATTGCTGTGAATTTTGCCGGTGCATCAAAATCTGCATACTCCGGACGATCTGTGTATACTTTGCTTTTATTTTATTATTGTTCATGAGATTCTCCATTCAATTTATTAAAAGTCCGCTTATAAAAAAACTGTTGTCCATTTCCGCCGTAACATTGCCAAAATGGTTCGACAAAACAAAGCTTGTAACAATATTAGCAATAGTTTTTCTTTGTGACTTCTATATTGATGAACATAATGGAATACGCTGTGTTCAAATTGTCATAAATGCGATTTTATTGAATTTCTAATTTTCAACTGCGAGAGAATCTGCAAATTTCCCCGCTATCTTGGTCCATCCCCTTAAAGCACATAGCGCTGTTAAGCTTTTTTAGTTTAAAAGCATTGTTGTATTAGCTTTACAAGTCAAACGCAGTAGTAATTAATAACCTGTAGAGTTATTTTTCATGTAAAAAAATATCAACAGGATTTGTTATTTTCAAAGCGGATATGATTCGTTCTGCCTCTGATGTAGTAAAATTCCCACGATTCAATTTTCGTGCAAAGGTAGATTGTGGCATGTCAATTAAAAGGCCAAACGCCTTTTGCGTCAATCCGTTTTTTATGATTTCCGCCTTTAATAAATTTTGATTTAGCATTAAATTGACCCTCCTTATTTGACTTCACGTGTTAATTATAGCACAGTCTTCGTAACTTGTCAAGTCATTTTAAAACAAAAATTTTTTATAGTTGACTTTTTTA
>CAJLXE010000127.1 GCA_905210525.1 uncultured Clostridia bacterium
AATCCGGATATGAATAAACTACTATCATATTATATTAAAAATTATCTGTATTGTCAAGTATAAAACACCAAATTTAAAACATTTTTTAATATTATGTTTGTGATATATCATGTGATATATTCTCTGCTTGAATAAAAAAACATTGATATAAAAAAACAAACATGTTATAATAGACATTGTAAAATACTATGAGCAAGTCTGTAATAAAAAGGTTTAATTAAATCGTGTCCTGTACAGGCTTTATCATGCAAAAAAAATACCGGGAGATTAATATGGGTAAAATTACATTTATGGGTGCGGGCAGCACCGTATTTGCAAAAAACGTACTCGGCGATACCTTGTGTACGCCTGCGTTAAAAGATTTTGAAATAGCATTGTACGATATCGATGCCGAACGTCTTGAAGAGTCATATATAATGGTAACCGCATTAAACAAAAATTTGAATGACAATCGAGCAAAAATAGAAAAATACCTTGGCGTAGAAAACAGAAAAGCAGCTCTTGCCGGAGCCGACTTTGTTGTCAACGCTATACAGGTAGGCGGTTATGAGCCATGCACCGTAACAGATTTTGAAATACCAAAGAAATACGGCCTCCGTCAGACAATAGCAGACACACTCGGTATAGGCGGCATATTCAGAGCGCTTCGTACAATACCCGTTCTTGAGGGTTTTGCAAGAGACATGGAAGAAGTTTGCCCCGATGCATATTTCCTTAACTACACTAACCCCATGGCAATGCTTGCAGGCTATATGCAGCGTTACACAGGAATCAAAACTGTCGGACTTTGCCACAGCGTTCAGAGTTGTTCACGTTATCTGTTGAATGCTCTTCAAATACCATACACAGAGCCTCTCAAAGAATCCATTGCCGGCATAAACCATATGGGATGGCTTTTGGAAATAAAGAACTCAGACGGAACAGATCTCTACCCCGAAATCAAAAAGCGTGTCCGTGAAGTTCTCGAAAACGGAAAAGTGTTTAAAGATTGTTGTCAATGGGACAAGGTTCGTTACGAATACGTCCGCAGATTCGGTTATTACTGCACAGAATCAAGCGAGCACAACTCCGAATACAACAACTTGTTCATAAAATCCAAATATCCTGAGCTTATAGAAAAATACAGCATTCCGCTCGACGAATATCCGCGCAGATGCGTTAACCAGATAGCAGGATGGAAGCATCAAAAAGAAGAATATCTTGCAGGTAATATATCGCACAAGCGTTCACATGAGTATGCTTCATATATAATGGAAGCAATCACCACAGACGTACCGTATAAAATAGGCGGAAACGTTATCAATAACGGCTGCATCGAAAATCTTCCGGCAGAAGCGTGTGTTGAGATTGCTTGTCTTGTAAACAGAGCAGGCATACAGCCGACACGTGTAGGCAGACTTCCCGAAGTTCTCGCTGCAATGAACAGAACAAACATAAATGTTCAGCTTCTCACCATTGAAGCCGCTGTAACAAAGAAAAAAGATGTAATATACCAGGCTGCAATGCTTGATCCTCATACATCTTCCGAATTGAGCATAGATGACATAGTTTCGCTTTGCGACGACCTTATCGAAGCTCACGGCGATTGGCTTCCCAAATACAACTGATAGTTATCAATCGGCAATTAAAAAACCGCAGAGTTCTTATAAACTCTGCGGTTTACTTTATATTCCAAGCAGTCTTTCCGCCGAAATGTGAAATATCATTTCTTTCTCGGCATCGGAAAGATTCAACCCTTTTACTTGCCGCACTGCATCGGCAGGTCTTTGCCACGGCACATCGCTGCCAAGCAAAACTCTGTCTGCACCGTGTTTGCGTATTATTCTTTCAAGCTCTTCATTGCTTATATGTGACGCAAGAAATGCAGTATCAAGCCATATATTATCAATTCCCGCAACATACTTATATACGTCGTCAAAGCGGTACATTCCGCCCAAATGCGCAAGAACTATTTTTAGATCCGGAAACGCTTTTGCAATTTTTGCGGAGGGCTCCGGAAGGCAATGTATTACATCCGGAGAAAGCGGATCAAATCCTGCATGGAAAACCACAATCAATCCAAGCTCCTCACATTTCTTATATATATGGAACATTTTCGGGTCTTCTACGAAAAAGTCCTGATAATCCGGATGAAATTTTATGCCTTTAAGCCCCAACGCTTTTATTCTTTCAAGTTCGTCTTCGGCGTCCGTGCTGTCCGGATGTATGCTTCCGAAGCATATCAGATTATCGCTGTTGAGTTCTGCGGAAATACCGTTTATTACTTTCTGTTGGGAAGGCTTTGTAGCTATGGGCAAATAAACGGCTTTATCTATATTGTCTTCCTTAAGTATTTTTCTTAATCCTTCAACAGTGCCGTCCGTATATGCCTTAAGTCCGCTTACCGACTCAAGCCTCGATATTGCTTTATGTGCAATGCTGTCGGCAAACGCGTGTGTGTGAAAATCTATATACATAATTAAAAACCACCATATATCCGTAAAATATAAATGCCGCAATACGGCTGTTGCTCCGTTTTGCGGCATTTCATATATTGCTGTCAGAATTTATCTACCTGATACAGTATTTTAAGCTGATTTATTTTGCTCTTATAAGCCGCCTGTTGCTTATCTGCCATAAGCTGTTCTTTTATTCTGTCCTTTATATCCTCAAACGGTATAGCCGTCGATTCATTCTTCTTGTTAAGCTTTATTATGTGGTAACCGAAATCCGTTTTTACAGGACCGCGCATTTCGCCGGGTTCCATTGAGAAGCACGCCTCGTCAAATTCCGGAACCATTTGTCCTTTGCCGAAATCGCCGAGTTCTCCGCCTCTTTCGGATGACGGGCACTTGCTGTACTGCTTTGCAGCATCCTCAAACGTAATTTTACCATTCTGAATGTCGGAAAGTATATCTTTTGCTTTATCTTCATTGTCAACAAGTATATGGCTCGCATTTGCGGTAACTCCCGTTACAAACTTATCCTTGTTCTTTTCGTAATAATCCTTTACTTCCGCGTCGGTTACACTTACCTTTTCAACCGCTTTTTGTATCGCAAAGCTCACAAGAAGACTTTCCTTTGCTTTATTAAGCTCAGCCTTAAAAACAGGGTCTGCCTCATAGAAATTTCGTGCTGCATCAAGCAAAAGCAGCTTCTGATTAATAAGCTCGTCAAGTATTATAGCATAGCCTTGCGGGTTTTTATAACTTTGACCGCGCTGTCCGAGGTTCTCAATAAAATCTTCAACATCTGCCTGTGTTATGGTCTTTCCCATTACAGATGCAAGTACTTTTTCGTTTGCCATATATTTGCTCCTTTTTATAAACTTAATATAGTATAACAAAATATTATGTACTCAATGTAAACAAAGTGCACATTTTATACAGACAAATAAAAATATTTCCGCAAAAACATCTCACGCCCTCAGTTATTGGGGTTCCGTTCGATTTTATTTATGTCATACGGCGTTGTCTGATATACAAAATAGTTCAGCCAGTTTGAATAAAGCAGATTCGCATGTGACCGCCACGTAACAATCGGTTCAAGCAAAGGATTATCGTCAGGAAAATAATTTTCAGGAATATTTATCTTTTTTCCTGCCGCAACGTCACGTTTATATTCATTGTTAAGCGTCTGAGCATCGTACTCGGAATGTCCCGTAATAAATATTTGTCTGCCGTTTTCGGTTGACATTGCATATATTCCTGCTTTTTCCGACGAAGCAAGAATTTTTATCTCCGGTATTCTTTCTATTTCTTCCCTCAGAAGCGTTGTGTGACGCGAATGAGGCACCATAAACACGTCGTCAAACCCGCGCAACAGTATAGATCTCTTGTAATCGGCTTTATGAGGAAACACACCGAACATTTTATTGTCAAGCTTATGCTTTTTCACTCCGAAATGATAATAAAGTGCGGCCTGTGCTCCCCAACATATATGAAATGTACTGTGAACATGAGTCTTGCTCCATTCCATTATGCAACACAACTCATCCCAATACTCCACCTGTTCAAATTCCAGATGTTCAACAGGTGCACCCGTTATAATCATACCATCAAAATTCTCTGCTTTGACATCGTCAAACACTTTATAAAACGCCAACAAATGATCCTGCGACGTGTTTTTTGACTGATGAGTCTGCATATGCAAAAGAGTCAGCTCAACTTGAAGAGACGTGTTTCCCAACAGACGTGAAAGTTGAGTTTCTGTGTCAATTTTGGTCGGCATAAGATTTACAAGCAATATTTTAAGCGGTCTTATATCCTGAGTTCTCGCTCTTGTTTCGGTCATTACGAATATATTTTCATCCGTAAGTGTTTTTGTAGCCGGCAATTCGTTAGGAATTTTTATAGGCATGATAAACAATATCCTTTCATCTTAAATATTTTCCAGCGCCTGTTTTATGTCTTCGATAAGATCATCGGCATTTTCTATTCCGCAGGAATATCTGATAAGTTCCGGAGACACGCCTGCCGCACGAAGTTCATCATCGTTCAGCTGTCTGTGAGTAGTGCTTGCCGGATGCAGACAGCACGTGCGTGCGTCCGCAACGTGTGTTTCTATCGCCGCAAGTTTTAAGTTTTTCATGAATTTTGACGCTGCCTCACGCGAGCCCTTTATTCCGAAGCTTACAACTCCGCACGTTCCGTTCGGCATATATTTCTTTGCCAGTTCGTAATATCTGCACGATTTAAGTCCGGGATATTCAACCCATGCTATCTTGTCGTTACTTTCAAGATATTCAGCTACCTTCAGTGCATTTTCGCAATGACGCGCCATCCGCACATGAAGACTCTCAAGCCCGAGATTGAGCAGATATGCACTTTGAGGCGACTGTACCGAACCAAGATCACGCATAAGCTGAACCGTTGCCTTTGTTATAAACGCACCGCCTATACCGAATCTTTCAACATATGTAACTCCATGGTAGCTCTCGTCCGGAGTGCAAAGTCCGGGGAATTTATCAGCATGAGCCGCCCAGTCGAATTTACCCGAATCAACAATACAGCCGCCCACCGCAGAGCCGTGACCGTCCATATATTTTGTGGTTGAATGTGTAACAATATCCGCGCCCCATTCAAACGGTCTGCAATTAACCGGAGTAGCAAAGGTATTGTCAAGTATAAGCGGAACTCCGTGTTCATGAGCCGCCGATGCGAATTTTTCTATATCCAGAACCGTAAGTGCGGGGTTTGCTATCGTTTCACCGAAAACTGCCTTTGTGTTCGGGCGAAAAGCCGCGTCAAGCTCTTCTTTTGTACAATCCGGAGAAACAAACGTAAAATCTATTCCCATTTTTTTCATTGTAACCGCAAATAAATTAAACGTACCTCCGTATATAGTTGATGACGATATAACATGATCTCCGCAAGACGCTATATTAAACACAGCAAAAAAGTTTGCCGCCTGCCCCGAAGAAGTAAGCATCGCCGCAGAACCGCCTTCCATTTCGCATATTTTTGCGGCAACAGTAT
>CAJLXE010000128.1 GCA_905210525.1 uncultured Clostridia bacterium
GAAGATAAAACCGTGTTTGAAGGTTATGCTTTCGGTGCGGATACGCCGTGTGTGGGCGAGCTTGTTTTCACAACGGGAATGTGCGGTTATACGGAAACTCTTACGGATCCGAGCTACTATGGGCAGATTGTAATGCAGACATTTCCTATGATAGGAAATTACGGAATAACAGAAGACGATTTTGAGGGCGGATGTTCGGTAAAAGGATATGTTGTCAGGGAATGGTGCGATAAGCCGTCCAATTTCCGCAGTATGTATGATGTTGACACGTTTCTTAAAAACAACGGTATTCCCGGTATTTTCGGAATAGATACAAGACAGGCGACCCGAATTATACGCGAACACGGAGTTATGAATGCCTGCCTGTGCGACGAACCTTTGCAGGATACCGACGTTATAAAAAATTATTCGATTGAAAACGCGGTAAAAAATGTGACCTGTTCATCGGTACAGCGTTATGCGGCGAAAAATCCGCAGTATAAAGTTATTCTTGTTGATTACGGCGCAAAACGGAATATAATAAGAGAACTTATAAAACGAGGCTGTGACGTTACGGTTGTGCCGTCCGAAACGAGTGCCGAAGCGATACAGGCTATGTCTCCCGACGGTGTTATGCTTTCAAACGGTCCGGGAGACCCCGCGGAGAATACCGGTTGTATAAATGAAATTGCAAAGCTGTTCGGAAAAATACCGATGTTCGGGATTTGTCTGGGACATCAGCTTCTGGCGCTTGCGTGCGGAGGCAAAACAGTAAAGCTTAAATACGGACACAGAGGTGTGAATCAACCTGTAAGGGAAGTTCGCGGCACAAGAACGTATATAACGAGCCAGAATCACGGATATGCGGTTGTGTCCGACAGCGTGAAAAACGGTGAGGTAAGCTTTGTGAATGCAAATGACGGTACTTGCGAGGGAATAAACTACGGTGACGATGCATTTTCGGTGCAGTTTCATCCGGAAGCATGTGCAGGACCCAAGGATACGGAGTTTCTGTTTGACAAATTTATAGATCTTATGAACCGCAACAAGGGAGGAAAATGAAATGCCTTTGGATAAATCCGTAAAAAAAGTACTTGTTATAGGTTCCGGTCCGATAGTTATAGGGCAGGCGGCGGAATTTGATTATGCAGGCGCTCAGGCGTGCCGTGTTCTAAAAGAGGCGGGCGTAAACGTTGTGCTTGTTAATTCAAATCCTGCGACAATAATGACCGATAAAGCGCTTGCTGACGAAATATATCTTGAACCTCTTACGGCTCAGACTGTAAAACGCATAATTCAAAAAGAAAAACCGGATTCACTTCTTGCGGGCTTGGGCGGACAGACGGGTCTTACGATAGCAATGCAGCTTGATAAAGAAGGATTTTTGCAGCAAAACGGCGTAAAACTGATAGGCACCAATGCGGAAGCGATAGATAAAGCTGAGGATAGACAGCTGTTCAAGGATACAATGAAGTCTATAGGCGAGCCTGTTATCCCGTCGGATATTGCGAACGATGAAAAAACGGCACTTGAAATTGCCGAAAGTATAGGATATCCGGTTATAGTACGTCCTGCGTTTACTTTGGGCGGCGCAGGAGGAGGCGTGGCACAGGACGAAGATGAACTTGCGGTAATAGCTCATACGGGGCTTGAAGCTTCGCCGATAAATCAGATACTTGTTGAAAAATATATATTCGGCTGGAAAGAAATTGAGTTTGAAACAATGCGTGACAGTGCAGGTAATGTCATTGCCGTATGTTCAATGGAAAATTTTGACCCGGTAGGTATTCATACAGGCGACAGCATTGTTGTTGCGCCGGCTCTTACGCTTTCGGATAAAGAATATCAGATGCTCAGAAGTGCGTCGCTGAATATAATTACGGCGCTTGGCATTGTAGGCGGCTGTAACTGCCAATTTGCGCTTAATCCGGATAGCTTTGAGTATGCGGTAATAGAAGTAAATCCGCGTGTATCGCGTTCTTCTGCGCTTGCGAGTAAGGCAACGGGCTATCCGATAGCAAAGATTACAACAAAAATTGCGCTCGGATATACGTTGGATGAAATAACAAACGATATTACGGGTAAAACCTGCGCTTGCTTTGAACCTGCGCTGGATTATGTTGTGGTTAAACTGCCAAAATGGCCTTTTGATAAATTTGCAGGATCGAGCAGAAAACTCGGCACGCAAATGAAGGCTACGGGCGAGGTTATGGCGATAGCCGGAAGCTTCGAGGAAGGCATAATGAAAGCTGTACGCGGTGCGGAGATATCTCTTGAAACGCTTAACGCAAAACCGCTTGACAGCGCACCTCTTGCCGAAAGGCTCAGGCGTATGGATGACAGACGTCTTTTTACCGTTTTTGAGGCTATAAAATCGGGAATATCAATAGATGAAATATACAATATAACGAGAATAGACCGTTTTTTCCTTTTTAAGCTCAAGAATCTTGCGGATACGGATTGTGAACTTAAAAATTCACCGCTGACTGAAGACCTGTTTATAAAGGCGAAAAAATACGGTTATACCGACAGTGCAATAAAGGAAATAAGCGGTAAAATGCCGGAAGTATCCGTTGACGCGTCATACAAGACAGTGGATACGTGCGGCGCTGAATTTGATGCACGGACACCGTATTTCTATTCGTCATATGAAGGCTTCTGCGAAGCGAGGGTTCTGAAAAGATCCGGAAAACCCGTTATAATGGTGCTCGGTTCGGGCCCTATAAGGATAGGTCAGGGAATAGAATTTGATTATTCTTCGGTACATTGCGTGTGGACTCTTAAAAAACTCGGTTACGACGTTGTTATAGTCAACAACAATCCCGAAACTGTTTCTACAGACTATGATACTGCGGACAGGCTCTATTTTGAACCGCTCACGCCGGAAGATGTGATGAATATAATCAAGGTTGAAAAACCGATAGGCGTTGTGGTTGCGTTCGGCGGACAGACTGCCATAAAGCTTACGAAATTTCTTGATGAAAATAATATCAAAATACTCGGGACATCGGCAGAAGGAATAGATACTGCTGAGGACAGGGAAAAATTTGATGAACTGCTTGAAAAATTCGGTATAAAACGTCCTAAGGGAACGAGCGTGCTTACGCTTGAAGAGGCTGTTGAAGCGGGAAGAAAGCTTGGATATCCTGTTCTTTTGAGACCTTCATATGTCATAGGCGGTCAGAATATGCAGATAACGCATAATGATGAAGAAGTAGAGCGTTATATGACAAGGATTCTTGCGGCGGGAATAGAAAATCCGGTTCTTGTGGATAAATATATGCCCGGAAGCGAGATTGAAGTGGACGTTATATCGGACGGCAAAGATGTTCTTATTCCCGGAATAATGCAGCATATCGAACGAGCGGGCGTTCACAGCGGAGATTCGATTGCGGTTTATCCGCCTTACGGCATAAACGACAAAATGACTAAGACAATAGTCGATTGTTCCGAAAAGCTTGCGCTTTCGCTCGGAACAAAGGGACTTGTAAATATTCAGTATCTCATATACGACAACGAACTTTATGTTATAGAGGTAAATCCGAGAGCATCGAGAACAGTGCCGTATATAAGCAAGGTTACGGGAGTGCCGATGGTGGATATTGCGTCAAGAGCGATGGTAGGGGAGAGCCTAATGTCGGTTGGCTACGGACGCGGACTTTATAGGATTCCTCCGTATTTTGCGGTAAAGGTACCGGTATTTTCGTTTGAAAAGCTTACAGATGTAAATTCATATCTCGGCCCCGAAATGAAATCGACAGGTGAAGTTCTGGGGATAGGCAGAACACTTACGGAAGCACTTTTCAAGGGCTTGACGTCGGCGGGATTTTCCCTGAAAACACACGATGCTTGCGGCAGAGGCGTGTTTATATCGGTTGAGAATCATGATCTGCATGAAATTGTTTCTCTTGCGAAAAAACTTAACGATATAGGCATGACCATATATGCGACGCACGATACTGCGCTGGCAATAGAAAATCTCGGAATAAAAGTTGTTCATACGGAGGGTATGACAGATCCGGACGGTATGTTTGCACTGCTCGAAAGCGGAAAAATAAGCTATATAGTGTATACGGGAGCGCTGTTTGACAGAACACTGGATGATTATATAAAGCTTCACAGAAAGGCGCTTCAGCTTGGAATAGTGTGTCTGACATCGCTTGATACGGCAAATGCTCTTGCGGATATTACGGCAAGCAGATATAATCAACAAAACACGGAATTGGTGGATATAAACCATATGCGTGCCGAACGGCGAAAACTGAAGTTTGCAAAAATGGAAGGCACCGGAAATGATTATATATTTGTTGAAAATTTTGACAACAGTATTACCTGTCCGGAATCTCTTTGCGTTACGTTGTGCGACAGACATTACGGAGTAGGCGGATGCGGCATAGTTTTTATAGAAAATTCATCTGTTGCCGATATACGCATGAAAATATATAACAGAGACGGTTCTGCGGGCAAAATGGCAGGAAATGCAATAAGGTGCGTAGGTAAATACGCATATGATAACGGTCTTGTGGACAGCGAAAACATTACCGTTGAAACCGACAGCGGAATAAAAAAACTGACAATGTATACGAACAACTGCAAAGTTACTTATGTTACGGTTGATATGGGCAGTGTTGATATTACTGCGGCAGGTCTGCCAACGACACTCAATACGGAAACGGTTATAAATTATCCGACAGTTATAAATTCAAAGGAGTACCGTATAACGTGCTGTTCGGTGGGAAATCCGCACTGCGTTGTGTTTGAAGACAGCGTTGAAACGCTTGATGTCGGCAAAATCGGTCCTTATTTTGAGAATGCGGATATTTTTCCGGAACGCATAAACACCGAGTTTATAAGGGTAGCGGATTCGTCTACAATACGCATGAGAGTTTATGAGCGCGGAAACGGCGAAACGGGAGCCTGCGGTACGGGAGCTTGTGCGGCGGTTGTTGCTGCAACGCTGAACGGATATTGCAGTAAGGGAAGAGATATTACAGTGAAAGTAAACGGCGGCGATCTTATTGTAAATTATACGGACGAAAGGATTACGCTTACGGGAGATGCGCATCTTATATATACGGGCGAACTTGAATATTGATGACTGTATATATTTTATTCTGCGCGGATATGATATTGGAGATTGAAACAATACTTTGATAAATGGAAAAAGGACTTTACTCGTTGTAAAGTCCTTTTTATATTAGCTCTGATGAAATCAAGAAAGACGTTGATTTATAAACGTCGATGAATTTT
>CAJLXE010000129.1 GCA_905210525.1 uncultured Clostridia bacterium
AATTAAGAAAGCAGAACATATGAGGAATCCGTATCTGCTTTTACATATATATAAACAATCTTTCCGAGTTCGCGGGCGCATTTTATGGTGTAAGCCGTACCGTGCGATTCTCCGTCCCAAAAAGCTATGACAATATCGGCATAATCGGCAATCAAAGCGTCCCTTATCAGGGCGGCACGCTTGCCGTAAAGAGAATATTGAGGGAGAAATTCCGTAAACGCTATCTTTTGTTCATGGGCAAATTTTTTTGCACATTTATCAATGCCGACAGCTCCGCCGGATACGATCTCGGTGGTATTTTGCGGCAGATATTTATCCAGATGCTCGACAGTAAGATTTCTTGAACCGATAATTGCTACTTTCATTATAAAATCAGCCTTTCATGTATTATGCCGAATAATTGCGGGTAAGCACATATCCGATGTGTATTTACACATTATATGTGTATATTTTACCACACATAATGGTTAAATGCAACGTGTGAATGTGCATTTGAACATTGACAAATTGTCGCATTTTCTTCAGCAATAAGTTATACTTAATTAATATTGAAACGGAGAATACTATGAAGCCTGAACATTATAAGAATTGGATAAAAATAGGGTTGAACGTTGCATATTACAGAAAAGAGCAGGGATTGACGCAGTTGGATCTTTCTGAAATGTGTTCGATAAGCAGAAATCATCTGCAAAGAATAGAAAGCGGATTTCCTGCATCGGTTGATGTATTCATGAGTATAGCTGATGCTTTGAATATTCCGCTTTACCGTATATTTGAATTCAGAGAGTGATGATGCATTGTCATTATCTGATTATGCCGGCATATGCATACAGTTATGATGTGCCGGATTATTTGTATTTCCGCAATTACTGCACTGATTTTTGATATAGTTGAATTTATTGTGTTTATTTGGGATACAGTGTTGTTTTGCTGCTTTTTTTATTATTTGTGTTTTTACGGAATAAATACGGGATCATAATTATTGCTTGCGAGGTGCGCAATTATCGGTTGCAAGCTCGGCATTGTATGAAAATTTATTGTTTTAAAAATATGTGCTTGCATAAATCGGTAATACGTGATAAAATAATAAAATAGATGGAGACTACATTCATAAAATGAAAGGAATACAATATGGCGGGATTACTGAAAGCGATATTCGGAGATCAGAACGAAAAAGAAATAAAAAGACTTTCCAAAATCGCAGATAAAATAGAAGAGCTTGAACCTGTTATGCAGAGCAAAACAGATGAAGAACTGAAGCAGTACACTCAGATATTCAAGGACAGGCTCGCTAAAGGGGAAACGCTTGACGATATTCTTGTTGAAGCGTTTGCCGTTGAACGCGAGGCTTCATGGAGAGTGCTTAATAAAAAGCCTTATTATGTACAGCTTATAGGCGGAATAATATTGCATCAGGGCAGATGCGCCGAGATGAAGACAGGTGAAGGAAAAACATTTGTTGCTCCTATTGCCGCTTATCTCAATGCTCTGACGGGTCACGGTGTGCATATTGTAACCGTAAACGAATACCTTGCTAAAACACAGTGCGCAATAATCGGTAAAATATTCAATTTCCTCGGAATGTCGTGCGGACTTATTCTGAGAGAAATGGATTCTGCGGAAAGACAAAAAAACTATAACTGTGATGTAACGTATGTTACAAATAATGAACTTGGCTTCGATTATCTCAGAGATAACATGGTAATCGACAAAAGCAGAATGGTAATAAGAGATCTTAATTTTGCCATAGTCGATGAAGTTGACTCGATTCTTATAGATGAAGCGCGTACTCCGCTTATTATTTCCGGTGCGGGCGAAAAATCCACATCGATGTATTATACTGCGGATAAATTTGCTTCACGTCTTACTCCGGATGATTACGGTGTGGATGAAAAGGCTAAAACCGTTTACCTTACAGATCAGGGTACGGTAAAGGCTGAAAAATATTTCAACATAACAAACCTTGCCGATGCGGAAAATATTGAATTGCAGCATTATATCCAGCAGGCAATAAAGGCTCATTTCAACATGAAAAGAGATGTTGATTATGTTGTAAAAGACGGTCAGGCAATAATTGTAGACGAATTTACGGGACGTCTTATGGTTGGAAGACGTTACAGCGACGGCTTGCATCAGGCAATAGAGGCAAAAGAGGGACTTAAAGTAGAACGCGAATCGGTTACACTCGCTACAATAACATTCCAGAATTTCTTCCGTATGTATAAAAAGCTTTCGGGTATGACAGGTACGGCAAAAACGGAGGAATCGGAATTCAAGGCTATCTACGCGCTCGACGTTGTCGTTGTGCCCACAAACAAGCCGATGATAAGAATTGACGAGAACGATGTTGTTTATGCAAAGGCAAAATCAAAGTTCAACGCGATAGTGGACGATATAACCGAATGTGCGCACAGAGGTCAGCCCGTGCTTGTGGGTACTGTATCGGTAGAAAAATCCGAAATGCTCAGCGCAATGCTTAAGCGCAAAGGAATAAAGCATCAGGTGCTCAACGCAAAGTACCACGACAAAGAAGCCGAAATAGTAGCTCAGGCGGGCAGACTCAATGCCGTTACGATAGCTACAAACATGGCGGGCAGAGGTACGGATATTATGCTCGGAGGCAATCCGGAGGTAATGGCAAAGCAGGAAATGAAGCGCGAAGGGTATGCGCCCGAAATTCTGGAGCTTGTAGATACTTATGAAGAGACGAACGATGCCGAAGTGCTTAAAGCAAGAGAAGTTTTCAAAGAGACGGTGAAACGTTATAAGGTTGAAACAGATGCCGAGAAAGAAAAGGTTACGGCACTCGGCGGACTTTATATAATAGGCACGGAACGGCATGAGAGCAGACGTATAGATAATCAGCTCAGAGGCCGTGCAGGCAGACAGGGCGATCCGGGTAAATCACGTTTTTACGTATCGCTGGAAGACGACCTTATGAGACTTTTCGGTTCGGAAAGACTTGAGGGCATAATGAACACTCTCAATCCGGAGGATAACGTTCCTCTTGAAATGGGATTGCTTTCAAAACAGATAGAAAATGCACAGAAACGTGTTGAGGGCAGAAACTTTTCCATAAGAAAGAGCGTTTTGCAGTATGACGATGTTATGAACCGCCAGAGAGAGCTTATTTACGATCAGCGCCGCAGAGTACTTGAGGGCGAAAATGTAAACGGCTTTATAATGGATATGATAGATACCGTTGTGGATGAGGTTGTCACGGCATATACAGCCGAAACTGATGACCCCATGGATTATAATTTTGACGGAATGATCGAATATATCGAATCGCTTTTTATGCCGAGAGGTTCGCTCAGATTTACTGCCGAGGAAAGAAAGTCCATAGACAGAAAAACTCTTGCTGAACGTATAAAGCAAATGGCAAGAGACGAGTACAAAAAGCGCGAGGAAATCAATACTCCCGAAATAATGCGCGATCTGGAACGTATCATTCTTTTGAGAGTGGTTGACTCCAAGTGGCGCGATCATATAGATGCAATGGCTGAGCTGCGCGACGGCATGAACCTGAGAGCTTATGCAAACAGAGATCCTATTATTGAATATAAGAAGGAATCGTTTGAAATGTTTGACGAAATGACAAGCGCAATACAGCATGAAACGCTTAAAATGCTTTTCAATGTTGTTGTAAAGAGCAAGGAACAAATGCCTTTGAGCAGAAGAAAAGAACCGGAGAATCTCAAAACAAACAGAACAAGCGACGGTACTGTTATTAATCAGCAAAACAAAGCGTCTACTCCGGCAGTTGCAAAAAAGGTTCCCGGCAGAAACGACCCGTGTCCGTGCGGAAGCGGTAAAAAATATAAACAGTGCTGCGGAAAAAACGACAATTCAACAGAAAACCAATAATAAATAAAATATAATTAACTAACAGAGAGGGTGAATATTATGCAGATAGAGGCGGCAAAGCAAAAGCTGGATTATCTCTACGAAGTCATAAAACAGGTAGGTGATGCACTTTAACTTAGGTTCTATGAAGCAGAGAGCAGAAGAACTCAACATGACTCTTTCGGATCCCGAAGTATGGGGAGATCCGGAAAAAATGAACAAGCTCAATGCGGAACTCAAGAGTTGCACAACAAAAATGGAAATACACGACGATCTTATGTCAAAGCTTGACGATGCTTCAACACTGATCTCGTTTTATGAAGATGCGGGTGACGAAGATTCGCTCAACGAGGCCGAACAGGTGCTTCAGGCGGCGGAAACAGAAATAGAAACTCTGCGTCTTGAGACGTTGCTTAACGGAAAATATGATAAAAACAACGCCATAATAAGCTTGCACGCCGGTGCGGGCGGAACCGAAGCCATGGACTGGACGGGTATGCTTCTCAGAATGTATACGCGCTGGGCGGAGGATAAGGGATTCAAGGTTACAACGCTTGATTATCTGGACGGCGAGGAAGCCGGAGTAAAGAGCGTTACGCTCAAGATAGACGGCGAATATGCATACGGATATCTCAAGGTTGAAAGAGGCGTTCACCGTCTGGTGAGAATATCTCCGTTTGACGCGGCTAAAAAAAGACATACGTCTTTTGCATCGGTTGATGTTATGCCGGAGCTTAATGACGACCTGAGCGTTCAGATAAGACCTGAAGATCTTCGTGTGGACACATACAGATCATCGGGTGCGGGCGGTCAGCACGTAAATAAGACGGAATCTGCAATAAGAATTACGCACATTCCGACAGGCGTGGTTGTTCAGTGTCAGAACGAACGTTCTCAGATACAAAACAGAGAAACTGCCATGAATATGCTCAGAGGTAAGCTTATGGCGCTCAAAGAGCAGGAAGAAATGGCGAAGCTTTCCGATATAAAGGGCGAGATAAAGAAGATAGAATGGGGTTCGCAGATACGTTCTTACGTATTCTGCCCGTACACTATGGTCAATGACCATAGAACGGAAATAAAGACTCCGAATGTACAGGCTGTAATGGACGGCGACATAGATTTGTTTATAATAGGTTACCTCAAAGCGCTTAATGCATAATGCATAATGTATTATGTACGAGGTAAAAAGGAGTTATAAGTGCGGTACACATATAAAAAAATAATTTTGTTTTTTACAACGGTGTGTATGCTGCTTGCAATGTGCAGCTGCTCGGCAAAACCGGGCAGCTCAACCGAACAAAAACCGGACCCGACGCCAACTGCGCCAACCCGGCAGAATCCCATAGCGTCTTATGAAAGAGTGCAGACCGTTACTTGGG
>CAJLXE010000130.1 GCA_905210525.1 uncultured Clostridia bacterium
CTCGGCGGTTTCTGCCGAAATCAACGCTTCGACAAATGCGTAATATTCTTCTTTTGTTAACGGGCAGTTTATATAATCATCTCCGCCGTCCGAATAACGCGACCCTTTAAAACATTTTGTGTAATCAATACTTTCAGCATCTACAATAGGCGCAGAAGCGTCAAAAAAATTCAGAAAATCTTTTCCGCCAAGCGTCTCTTTCATAGTCTTGCACAGCGCGTCCGACGCAAGCGGACCTGCCGCAATTACAGTATAATCCTCTATGCATGAATTTTTATATTCGTCATGCACTATGCTTATATTTTTGCATGAAGAAATTTTATCTGTTACGTATTCCGCAAAAAGATTTCTGTCAACAGCAAGCGCTGCTCCTGCCGGAATTGAAGACTTATCTGCCGCTTCCATAATTATCGAGTCAAGCCTACGCATTTCCTCTTTAAGCAAACCGCATGCATTGGTAACGGCATTCGACTTAAGTGAATTACTGCAAACCAGTTCCGAAAAAAGATCCGTCGTATGCGCCGGAGTAGTTTTACCCGGACGCATTTCCCACAATTCAACGTCAATACCCCTTTTTGCGAGTTGCCATGCCGCTTCGCATCCCGCCAAGCCGGCACCTATTATCTTTACCTTACTTTTTTTCATACGGTCTTTTGAATTTGCATTTGAAATTTTTACAGATTTCCATATCACCGTTCTTTGTTGAACGCAATACAAGATAATCTCCGCACTCAGGACATTTTTCTCCCGTAGGCGGATATGTCGAGGCAAAGTCGCATTCGGGATATCCCGGGCAACCGAGAAATCTCATTCCCTTTTTGCTTCTTTTGTAAACCAGTTTTCTTCCGCACTTCGGGCACGGATATTCCGATTCTTCCACTATTGCCTTTGTGAAATTACATTCAGGATATCCCGGGCACGCAAGAAATTCTCCGAATCTTCCGTCTTTTATGACCATCATTCTTCCGCATTTTTCGCACGGTATATCTGTAACTCTCGGTTCAAGCGTCACCTTTTCTATTGATTTATCGGCTTCTTCCAACATTTTTTCAAAAGGCGGATAAAATTTTCTTATAACTTCCACCCAATCCAGCTTACCTTCTTCTATTTCGTCAAGCTGATTTTCCATATCGGCAGTAAATCCATACGATATTATATTATCAAAATAATCAATTAATATTCTGTTTACAAGCCTGCCCATTTCCGTCGGATACAATGCTTTTTTGTCTTTCTTTATATAATTTCTTTTGAGAACCAGCGCAACCGTGGGCGCAAAAGTACTCGGACGGCCTATTCCGAGTTCTTCAAGCTTTTTAACAAGCGATCCCTCCGTATATCTTGGCGATGGCTGTGTAAAATGCTGCTGCTGCTTCCAGTCTATGAACTTCAGAATATCCGATACGTTCATTTCCGGAAGAGTTTTATCTTTGCTTTCGGTCTCGTCCTCATATACCTTCTTATAGCCGTCAAATACAAGCACAGAACTGCTCGCCTTGAATATATTTCCGTTGTTTTCAACATCTATGCCGACCGTATCGTAAACCGCTGATTTCATTTGTGACGCTATGAATCTGTTGTATATAAGTTTATAAAGTTTGAGATTATCCGCGGTAAGAGACCCTGCAACGCTTTCCGGTGTAAGCTCTATATACGTAGGTCTTATTGCCTCGTGCGCGTCCTGTGAATTTTTCTTTTTGCTGTACACATTCGGCGACGCCGGCAAATATTCATCTCCGTAACGCTCCTTTATCGTACTTCTTACAGCGTCAAGAGCTTCTGCCGAAACTCTTGTAGAATCTGTTCTCATGTATGTTATAAGACCTATTGTTCCGTGACCTTTTATTTCAACGCCTTCATATATCTCCTGAGCGTTCTTCATGGTTCTTGACGTTGAGAAACCGAGATTCTTGAAAGCGTCCTGTTGGAGAGTGCTTGTTATAAAAGGCGGCAACGGATGCTTTTCGCGTGAAGAACGTTTAATTGCGGCAACCTTAAAATCACCCGTACAGGATTCCTTTACTTTTTCTACCGCATCGGCATTTTCAAGCTTGATTTTGCCCGAAGCATTTCCGTAATATTCAATGGCAAATTTCTTTTTGCCGGTACTGTCCTTTACATTTGCTTCCAAAGACCAATATTCTTCCGGAACAAAAGCTTCTATTTCGTCTTCTCTGTCGCACACAAGCCGCACTGCAACCGACTGCACTCTTCCGGCGCTCAGATGAGATTTTACTTTATGCCACAAAATAGGGCTTATCTGATATCCCACAAGCCTGTCAAGAACACGTCGTGCCTGCTGAGCGTCAACAAGATTCAGATTTATCTGCCTTGGATTTTTTATAGCCGACGTAACAGCCGTTTTTGTTATTTCGTTAAAAGTTATTCTGCATATCTTTTTTTCATCAACTTTAAGTATTTCGGACAAATGCCACGAAATAGCTTCTCCCTCTCTATCAGGGTCTGTTGCGAGATATATCATATCGGCTTTTTTTGCCGCCGCTTTAAGCTTTTCCACAACTTCCTTTTTATCTTTGAGTACTTTATATCGGGGTTTGAAATTATTGTCTACCTCAATACCGAGTGTAGTTTTAGGAAGATCGCGCACATGACCGTACGATGCTTCGATATCATAATTTGATCCCAAACATTTTTTTATTGTTTTTATTTTACCCGGTGACTCAATGATGATAAGTTTTTTTGCCATATATATTTGACCTGTTATGGAGACCTTTTATTGGTTCTCCTCATAAACCTTTCCGAATTTTTGTGTAATAATGCCCTTGAACTCAAGCATTGTAAGCGCATATCCGACGCTTGAAACATCCAGTTCCGAATTCATAACAATTTCATCAAACTGTTTTATTCTCGAACGTATCAAACCGAGAATTTCCTTTTCGTCCTCGCTAAGATCGGAATACTCTTTTGGTACGGATTTACGCTCATCCTGCGCATATTCAATCGGTTCTGCCGCAGACATGGCATATGTTCTGTCCAAAGAATCATATGCGGTATATTCATGTCTGCCCAATATGTCATAAGGGTTAGTAACAGCCACCGCGCCCTCATTTATAAGCATTCTGTTTCCCGAAAATTCCGGTGCCGAGCTTCTGTCATCCAAAACGTAAACATCTCTGCCTTGTTCAAGAGCGTGATTTACTGTTGTAAGCGAACCGCTTTTCTCCGGTGCTTCTATAAGAAGCACACTTTCACAAAGTCCGCTTATAATTCTGTTTCTGAACGGAATCGCATACTTGCCGGTTTTAGTGCCCGGCATATATTCAGATATAACAACTCCGTTTTCGCATATTTTATTATATAGTTCCTTATTTTCTTTCGGATATACAGTGTCAATTCCGGAAGCAAGCACTGCACAGGTCGCTCCCGTACTCATTGCCCCTATATGAGCTGCCGTTTCTATTCCTGCCGAAAGTCCGCCGACAACCGTGTATCCCTGTGCCGCAATTTCCCGTGCAAAGCTTCTTGCATGATATTTGCCTTTGTCGGTAGCGTCACGCGTACCTATAACGGCAATGCATCTGTTTCGGAGCAAAGAAATCTCGCCCTTGTAATAAATAACAAGGGGAGGATTGTTTATCCCGCAGAGCAGCTGAGGATAGTCGTAATCAAAATATGTAACAATACCCAAATCTTCGTTTTCCTCTAAAATGGGAATATACCTTTCAATTATATCGACCGTGGCAAATGCCGCTATTTTGTCAATAATGGTTTTTGACACATTATTCTTTGTGAAACATTTACCTGCCGTTTTGAAAATTTCTTTCGGCGACTCTACGTTTTCCAAAAGTTTTATCTTTACCGAAGAGCTTATGCCGGAAATATTTGAATACCATATCCAATAAATAATATCATTTTTCAAAGCATTCACCCGTCAATCACGTATCTAAGAAATCCTTAAGCCTCTTGCTTCTGCTCGGGTGGCGCAACTTTCTCAATGCCTTGGCTTCAATTTGCCTTATACGTTCACGCGTAACATCAAAAGTTCTTCCAACCTCTTCAAGAGTATGCGCTCTGCCGTCTATAAGACCGAATCTGAGCATGAGAACCTTTTTCTCTCTGTCTGTAAGTGTTTCAAGTACTTCCATAAGCTGTTCTCTTAAAAGATTGTACGATGTTGAATCGGAAGGTGACATAACGTCATCGTCCTGTATAAAGTCGCCGAGATGGCTGTCTTCTTCCTCACCGATAGGCGTTTCAAGAGAAACGGGATCCTGCGCAACCTTAAGTATTTCGCGCACCTTGTCTATGCCTATGTTCATTTCCACTGCGAGCTCCTCAGGTGTAGGCTGACGACCGAGCGTCTGAAGCATATTACGCTGGATTCTGTTCATTCTGTTTATGGTTTCCACCATATGTACAGGCACTCTTATGGTTCTTGCCTGATCTGCTATTGAACGTGTTATAGCCTGTCTTATCCACCATGTGGCGTACGTACTGAATTTATAGCCTTTTCTGTAATCGAATTTATCAACGGCTTTTATGAGTCCCATGTTGCCTTCCTGAATAAGATCAAGGAAGAACATTCCGCGGTTGAGATATTTTTTGGCAATACTTACAACAAGTCTCAAGTTGGACTCGATAAGTCTGTCCTTTGCCGATGTATCGCCGAATTCAATTCGCTTTGCTATTTCGGTTTCCTCATCGGGAAGCAGCAGCGGCACTTTTCCTATTTCTTTCAGATACATTCTTACCGGGTCATCTATGCGCACGCTGTCCGGGAGCTCCATAAATGTCTCTTCTATTTTCTTTTCATCAAATTCTTCGTCTATCGTGATGTTGAGAGATTTGAGGTTTTCGAGAAAATCTTCTATTTCGTCCGGTTCTATGTCAACATTGTCGAATGCATCGATAATTTCGGAATATGTCAGAAAGCCCTTTTCCTGACCCTTTTCGATAAGCTCCTTACACTTTTCGTCCTTTGATTTCACAACGCCTTCATCAATATCCATTTCGCCGTAGTCATCAAAGTTCTCAAGCTCCATGAGATCGTCGTCTTCTTCCATCATTTCCTCGTCCATCATAAGATCCTCATTTTCGTAATCCATGACAACACTCTTTTACGGGCACATAAGCATTTCTTAATTTACGGTAAATGCCCGAACCTTTCTTTGGTATAATTATATAAATCTTTATTTTTTTGTTTCTTTTGCAAGTTTTTGCAGGCGTTCTATTTCTTTGAGTTGCCTCTGACACTCTTCG
>CAJLXE010000131.1 GCA_905210525.1 uncultured Clostridia bacterium
ACCTTGCGCTTGAACTCAAAAATAAATACACAATAGTGATAGTTACGCACAATATGCAGCAGGCTACAAGAATATCGGATAAAACCGCGTTTTTCCTGCTGGGAGAAGTTGTGGAATATGATGATACCGAAAATATATTTGCAAATCCAAAGGATAAACGTACCGAAGATTATATTACAGGGAGGTTCGGATAATGCGGAATAAATTTGATATTCAGCTTGAAATGCTGAATAACAGCCTGATTTCAATGGGCGCGTTGTGTGAGAACGCAATAGCCTGTGCCGTGAAAGCGCTTGTGAATAATGACAATTCGCTTGCAAAGCACGCGATTGAAGTTGACAAGGAAATTGATCAGAAAGAAAAGGATATAGAAAGTCTGTGTCTTAAATTGCTTTTGCAGCAGCAACCTGTGGCAAGAGATCTCAGAGCCATATCTTCCGCGCTTAAGATGATAACCGATATGGAACGTATAGGTGATCAGGCGGCGGATATTGCGGAAATAGTTACATTTACGGATCTTTCGGAAAGCAGGAATAAGGTTCATATAACGGATATGGCTCAGGCGGTAATAAAGATGGTTACGGAAAGCATAGACGCATTTGTCAAAAAAGATTTACAACTTGCCGAGGATGTTATAGAGTACGATGATGTTGTGGATGACCTTTTCAATAAGGTCAAAAAGGATACGGTTACTTTTATAGCGAGTGAGGCAAGCCAGGGCGAACAGGCGGTTGATATAATAATGATTGCAAAATATCTGGAGAGAATAGGCGATCATGCTACCAATATAGCCGAATGGGTTGTATTTTCAATAACGGGCAATCACGTAGGCGGAGAGTAAAAATCTGACTGGAAACAAGAATACGGTTGAAAGGAAAATATACGGTATGATATATATTGTCGATGATGACAGAAGTATAAGGGAGCTTATTGCATATACGCTGAGAAACACCGGATTTCAGGCGGAAGGTTTTGAATCGGGGGCTCAGATGTTTGCGGCTCTTGATAAACATATTCCTCAGCTGATACTTCTTGACATAATGCTTCCCGGGGAAGACGGCATATCGATATTAAAAAAACTCAGAAAAGGCGTTGTAACCGAGAAAATTCCCGTGATAATGGTCACGGCAAAGGACGCGGAATACGATAAAGTGCTGGGACTTGACTGCGGTGCTGATGATTACATTTCAAAGCCTTTCGGTATGATGGAGCTTATATCAAGGGTAAAGGCGGTTTTGCGCCGTGCTGAAAACGCGGATGATAAGGCATATTTTGCGGGACCGGTTTGTCTTGACGTTAAATCGCATACGGTTACGGTAAATTCAAAGCCTGTTGAACTTACGCTTAAAGAATTTGATTTGCTTCATTTGCTGATGAAAAATGCGGGAAGCGTAATGACGCGCGACGTGCTTCTCGAAAGCGTGTGGGGGTATGATTTTGACGGTGAAACACGAACCGTGGATGTTCATGTAAGAACGCTGCGTTCAAAGCTCAGCGACGGAGCGGATATAATAGAAACAGTACGCGGCGTGGGATACCGCATATCGATGCACCCATAGGCTTGTGCCGCAAATGTGTAAAGTAAAATGCACGGAAAGGAAACAACTGCAATAATAAAGTCATGAAAAAAAGAATTTTTTTATCTATTTGCTTTGCATCGCTTATATCCGTAATTCTTTCGTCGGCTTTTATAGGCGGAGTCATATATGCAAATTCCGAAAAGGAAATAAAGACGGAAATACGCAACGAAGCATTTTATGTTGCTCATGCTCTTGAATTTATAGGGTATGATACGGCTTATCTGGAAGATACGGGCAAAAATATCAGCAACAGAATTACGCTCATAGACGCAGACGGGGGTGTGCTGTATGATAACTGTGCCGACGAAACCGACATGGGCAATCATATGAGCAGGCCTGAAGTTGTGGGCGCCGTAGAGAAAGGAACGGGCGAGGCGGTGCGCCATTCGACCACTGTAGGAGAAAAAACGTACTACTATGCGATAAGGCTTTCCGATGGCAATATAATAAGAATAGCCAATACTTCCAAAACTGTTTACGGAGTAATACGGAATGCGGTAGGCTGGATAATTGTAATTTCCGTGGCGGTACTTGTTATTGCGGTTGTAATAGCATACTTGCTTTCAATAACGATAATCAAGCCTATAAACAACTTGAATATAGATGCGCCTCTTTCAAACAATACTTACGAAGAACTTTCGCCTCTTCTCAGGAGAATGGATAAGCAAAATGCCGAGATTGCCAATAAAATAAAGATTCTTAAAGAAAAGCAGAGCGAGCTTGATTATATAACGGGTTCAATGAGCGAGGGGCTTGTGGTATTTTCCGAAAACGGCAACATACTTTCCGCTAACGCCAGCGCAGGCAAAATACTCGGAGGCAGTACAGACGGAAGCTATCTTATGCTGAGCCGCGATGCCGATTATATATTCTGTGTTGAATCCGCACTCAAAGGGTCAGCGGTTACAAGAAAAATGCAGACGGAAAGCAAAGTGTATTCACTCAGCGCAAGTCCTGTTAAACATGAAAGCAAGGATTATGCGGCGGTGCTGTTTATTGTGGATATAACCGACAGAGAACTTGCCGAAAGGATGCGCCGCGAGTTTACGGCAAATGTTTCGCATGAGCTTAAAACGCCTTTGACGTCGATACTCGGATATGCGGAAATAATATCAAACGGAATTGTAAAAGAGCAGGACGTGCAGGAGTTCGCGGGAAGAATATACAGCGAGGCGTCAAGACTTATGACGCTTATACAGGATATAATTCACCTTTCAAGGCTGGATGAAGGCGGATTGAAAACCGAATTCAAAACTGTGAATATGGGCGAGATCTGCCGCAATGCGATAAATGATCTCAAGGAAAAGGCCACACGGCACGGCGTTACGTTTACAAACAGTATAGAAGACGTAGAAATAAACGGGTATGAACCTGTTTTGTACGAAATGGTTTTTAATCTTTGCGATAACGCTATAATATATAACAAACAGGACGGCAATGTTGATGTTTCGCTGAAAAAAGAATCTTCGGGAATTGTTTTGTCTGTGAGTGATACAGGCATAGGCATTGCTCCAGAACATCAGGCAAGGATTTTTGAACGTTTCTATCGAGTGGATAAGAGCCGTTCAAAGGAAACAGGAGGCACGGGCTTGGGACTTTCGATAGTAAAACACGGCGCGTTGCTGCATGATGCGGAGCTTGCCATAAGCAGTAAACCGGGCAGCGGCACAACTATAAGCATTATTTTTCCGACAGCTTAAATATTAACATTTAATGCTTGCGGTAAAATGCAGGGCAAACATCCGATATGAGGTATAAAAGAAAACATCTTCCGCTTAAAAAATGATACACACGCCTTTTTTAGAGTGTTTCATAAATAAGCGGAAGATTTTTTATAAATTCGGGCGCGGCGTTCGACAGATGCGGTACACAGCGCAAGGATGAATATAAATGCATAAAAAAACAAATTTTAACCGTATTTTTAAATTTTTATGCATTGGAATAAATAAAAATTTTAATTGCAAAAATGGTGCGCTAATATTTATACAACGGACATTTATCGGAATTAACCGAGAAAATACGGCAAAAAACAAAATGAGGCGCGCCTATTGACAAAAATCGATAATTGTTGTATAATTATGCAAATTGAAGTTGTAAACAATACTTTGACGTTTCGGGAGACGGTCCCGGACGGCAAATGTTGAAAAATATTAGAAAAAAACAGGAAGGGAACGTGGACAATATGGATAAGAAAAATATTAAAAAGGTTGTGCTGGCGTATTCGGGAGGACTTGATACATCAATAATTATTCCGTGGCTTAAAGAAAATTACAATAACTGCGAGGTTATAGCTGTGTCGGGCAACGTTGGTCAGGCAGACGAGCTTGAGGGGCTGGAAGAAAAAGCTCTTAAAACAGGAGCTTCAAAGCTGTATATTGAAGATCTTACGGATGAGTTCGTTGATGATTACATAATTCCGACAGTAAAGGCAGGGGCGCTTTATGAGGAATATATGCTCGGAACATCATTTGCGCGTCCTGTTATTGCAAAGAGGATTGTTGAAATTGCAAAAGCCGAAGGCGCAGACGCAATATGTCACGGCTGTACGGGCAAGGGAAACGATCAGGTTCGTTTTGAACTTACAATAAAAGCATTTGCACCGGATATGCCGATAATTGCTCCGTGGCGTGAATGGAATATAAAATCGCGTGAAGAAGAAATAGAATATGCCGAAGCGCATAATGTTCCGCTTAAGATAAACCGTGAAACAAACTATTCAAAAGACAAAAATCTCTGGCACCTTTCGCATGAGGGACTGGATCTGGAGGATGCGGGCAACGAACCTATGTATGAGAAAAAAGGATTTCTGGAAATGGGCGTTTCTCCGATAGACGCACCCGATGTTCCCACATATGTTACGCTTGATTTTGAAAAGGGCGTTCCGGTAGCGCTTGACGGAAAGAAAATGAGCGCTAAAGAAATCATTCTTGCACTCAACAAGCTCGGAGGCGAAAACGGCATAGGACTCCTTGATATAGTTGAAAACCGTCTTGTGGGCATGAAGTGCCGCGGTGTGTATGAAACTTCGGGAGGTGCAATACTTTATTTTGCACATAATTATCTTGAAACGCTTTGCCTTGATAAAATGACGGCGCACAAAAAAGCAGAGCTTGCGATAACTTTTGCGGAGCTGGTTTATAACGGACAGTGGTTTACGCCTTTACGTGAGGCACTTTCGGCATTCGTTGACAAGACTCAGGAAAACGTTACGGGCAAAGTAAAGATAAAACTTTATAAGGGCAACATGATAAAGGCAGGAGCTTGGAGTGATTATTCGCTTTATTCCGAAGAAATTGCAACATTCGGAGAGGATCATGTCTACAACCAGAAGGATTCCGAAGGCTTTATCAATCTCTACGGATTGCCTATAAAGGTTCAGGCTCAGGTTAACGCAAAGAACAAAAATAAGTAATCAAATACAATAAATAAACATATTATACGTCGGCATACGCGGGTTTGTGCATATGCCGGCGTATCGGTAAAAACATAAAAATTAAGAGGGGAAAACCGACAAATGGAAAAAATGTGGGCAGGAAGAACCGACGGCGTTGTCAACAGCATTGCCGATGATTTCAATTCCTCAATTCGGTTCGATTCGAGGATG
>CAJLXE010000132.1 GCA_905210525.1 uncultured Clostridia bacterium
GCAAGCCGTGGAGACGCAGGAGCAGCTGCTGCGCCTGCTGCTGCTACCGGAGCTGCTGCGCTAACGCCGAACTCTTCTTCGAGAGCCTTAACCAAATCTGCCAATTCCAAAATTGTCATGCTTTTAATAGCTTCTAAAATTTCATTCTTATCCATTTTTATTTCTCCATTTCAATATTTATAAATTTATTCCGCAGCTGCTTCCGTTGCAGCGCCCTTGCTTTCCGCAATAGCGTTCAAAACGCGAGCCAAGCCTGAAAGCGGAGCCATCATGCTACCGAGCATTTTAGCAATAAGTTCTTCTTTTGACGGGATTGTAGCGAGTTTTTCAACCATAGCCTTATCATAATAAGCGCCGTCCACAACACCTGCTTTGAGATCCATCTTCTTAAATTCATCAGCGTACTTCTTTGCAATTTTCGCCGGTGCAACAGCGTCGCCCATGCCGAACGCGATAGCGGTTGAACCGCTGAGTACGTCGTTGATTTTTTCATCATAGCCACATTCTTTAGCTGCAAGCTTGATAAGCGTGTTCTTATAAACTTTGCAGTCAACGTTGTTTTCACGGAATTCTTTTCTCATTTTTGTGGCTTTTTTTACGTTGATTCCGATGTAGTCAAAAAATACAACGCTCTTTGCTTCGCGCATTTTAGCGGCGATTTCCTGAACCACAACTTTTTTCTCGTCTAAATTATTACTCACTGATAACCTCCTTAAAACAGAGCCTTCGTAAAGCAAACTTGCCATAAAACAAAGCCCCGCACAAAGAATATGCGAGGCTGTTATATCCAATTAAGTATATATACAATCACCTCGGCAGGCTGTAAGTCATTTACCCGAAAGCGTCATATAAAAACGCTTTGCGGACCTGCTGTCTTTGGTAAGCTGCTTTCTTATTTAATTTATTTTCGGTATCAGAACGTTGTTATCATTCTGATTCCGGGGCCCATTGTGCTTGAGAGCACAACGCTCTTGATATAGGTACCCTTTGCAGAAGCCGGTTTTGCCTTAATAATAGCCGCAATAAGAGTATTAAAGTTATCTGCAAGCTTATCCGCATCAAACGACGCCTTGCCTACGGGAACGTGAACAATAGCGGTTTTGTCAACTCTGTATTCAACCTTACCTGCTTTGATCTCGTTTACCGCATTTGCGATATCGTTTGTAACCGTACCTGACTTCGGGTTAGGCATCAAGCCCTTAGGTCCGAGAACCTTACCCAACTTACCGAGAAATCTCATCATATCCGGTGTTGCTACGCAAACATCGAAATCAAAGAAATTTTCTCTTGCAATCTTATCTACCAATTCCTCGCCGCCTACAATATCAGCGCCTGCGTTCTGAGCTTCGGTTGCCTTCTCGCCCTTTGCGAAAACAAGAACTCTCTGAGTTTTACCTGTTCCGTGAGGAAGAACCACTACGCCGCGAACCATCTGGTCTGCATGACGCGGGTCAACGCCCAATCTGATAGATACTTCAATCGTTTCATCGAACTTAGCTGTTGCCGTTTGTTTTACAAGCGCCATAGCCTCATCGACATTATAGCTGCGGCTTGCATCTATAAGCTTTTTAGCCGCACCAAATCTTTTGGTTTCTTTCATGTTACCTCCTTGTGGTCAGACAATGCTTTTCGCATCTCCCACATGCGCACGTAATTTACGCGTACGCCCGTAATTTACAGCCGTCAGTCTACGACCGTGATTCCCATGCTTCTTGCCGAACCGGCGATCATGCTCATTGCCGCTTCTTCGCTTGCCGCATTGAGATCTTCCATTTTTGTCTTAGCGATCTCGCGGATCTGTGCCTTTGTTACAGTGCCTACTTTTTCGGAGTTCGGTTTTGCCGATCCCTTATTTATGTTGGCTGCTTTTCTGAGCAAATCTGCCGCAGGCGGAGTCTTTGTTATAAAAGTGTACGTTCTGTCCTGATAAATCGTGATGATAACAGGAAGGATGTATCCGATCTGACTTGCTGTTTTTGCATTGAATTGCTTAACGAACTCAGGTGCGTTAACGCCATGAGGTCCGAGTGCAGGTCCTACCGGCGGACTCGGCAATGCTTTTCCGGCGGGCAGCTGAAGCTTAACCTTAGCTACAATCTTCTTTGCCATGATGTTTCCTCCTATGATACAGCTTTATTGTATAAAGCCGTGTGTGAATCCGACACACATACGGATATCAAAACCGAATTGATTATCAATCCAGCTTCTGAATCTGATTTAATTTCAAATCAACCTGCATAGTTCTGCCGAACATATACACATCGACCTTTACTTTCTGCTTGTCCTCTGTAATTTCTTTTACGGTGCCTGTGAAATTTTCAAGCGGTCCGGAAAGAACTTTAACGTTTTCGCCAACGGAAATATCGATATCAACCTGTATATCTTCTATTCCGAGCTTAACTATTTCTTCGTTTGTAAGAGGAACAGGTTCGTTTTCGCCTCCGACAAAACCCGTAACGCCTTTGATATAGCGAACGACATTCCACGTTTCGTCGTCTTTTATCATCTTTATAAACACATATCCCGGAAAAGTTTTGCGCTTTACCATTTTGCGTTTGCCGTCCTCAACCTCAATAGCGTCCTCGACAGGTATATACACCTCAAGCACTTTATCATGAAGATTGCGGTTTTCGACCGCCATTTCTATTGAAGTCTTGACTTTGTTTTCGTAACCCGAATATGTGTGAACAACATACCAACGCACAGCGTTGTCATGAAAATGAACAGATGATTTTTCAGGCTGTAATTCGATATTGTTTTCTTCCATTTAATAATCTCCGTTTGCGGTAATTTCCGGCAACAATGGGTCAAAAGATCCTATGCCGGCAATTCCGTTATTTTCATTTACCGACAATAAGACCTACCAATGTACTGAACAAACGATCGAAACCACCGACGATCACGCCCAAAACAACCGTCACGGCAAGAACCACGCCTGTTGCTTTGACAACTTCTTTCTTACTCGGCCATGATACTTTTTTTAATTCAACAACAACCTCTTTTGCGAAATTGGACGCTTTACGTTTGCTTTCCTTTTTCTTTTTGTTGTCTTTTGCCTTTTTTCCGATGTTCTTATCGACATCAGTTAATCTTTCTGTTTCCACGTTGATTCCTCACTAATTACTTCGTTTCTTTGTGAATAGTATGCTTCTTGCAAAAACGGCAGTATTTTGAAAACTCAACTCTGCCCGTCTGAGTTTTCTTGTTTTTGGTTGTATTATAATTTCTCTGCTTACATTCTGTGCAAGCCAACACAATCTTATCTCTCATTGCGACACCCTTCTTTCAAATATCACTGCGGTCAGCGCCTGTTTTTGCGGCGTGCTCCGCCCACATAAATGTATATTCCACAGTTATGCTGATTAATTTTATTACAAAAAAGCGTTTTTGTCAAGTGGTTTTTTTAATATTTTCCACAAATTCGTGTATTTTTACTCAGATTTTATTTTAACGAGCGCTTTTGCCAGCTGATCCGGACATGAAGTCCCTTTTCCTCGGCAATTTATGCCCTCAAGACGCTTTATTGTTTCATCAACGGTCATGCCCTTTACAAGGCGGCTTATGCCTTGAGTATTGCCGTTGCACCCGCCCACAAACCGAACGTCATTTACAATTCCGTTTTCGACATCGATAATTATTTTTGACGCACAGGTGCCTTTTGTGTTATATTCATATTTCATGACGAAACTTCCTTTCGTTTTATTTATGATATTTTGTGCCTTTTTGAATCGTATATGCTCTGTAAAGCTGTTCTGTGAGAATAACGCGCATAAGCTGGTGCGGAAAAGTAAATTCCGAGAACGACAGCTTATAATCCGCTCTTTTTTTGATTCTGTCCGAAAGCCCGTAAGATGAACCTATCACAAACGTAATTCCGCTTCTGCCTTCAAGAGCCGTATCCGCAAGCTTCTCCGCCAGAGCGCATGAAGACATTTGTCTGCCCTCCACGCAAAGCGCTATGACGTAATTTTTATCCGGAATATGCTTCATGGCGTTATCCGCCTCGGCATCGAGCGCCTGAAGTATTTCTTTGTCGGACGGCACAAGCGAAAGCGCCGCCTCGCCGAGTTCAATTATGTCAAGCTTGCAGTACGCCGAAAGGCGCTTGCGGTATTCGTCAACGGCGTCGCGCCAGAACGCTTCCTTAAGCTTTCCGAAGCATACAATATCTATATGCTGCATATATCACAGCTTTCCGGTAAGCTCAACCGCTTTTTTCATCACTCTGAACGATTCTTCTATTGCGTATAAAGCGTTCTCAACGCCCTCGAATTCAAGCGTCAGAGCTCCGTCATAACCGCTTTCCGCAAGTATTTTTATGCATTGATACACCGGTACGGTGCCGTGACCGAGAATTGCGCCTCTCAAATAATTTCCGCCTCTCGTCTTGAACCAGCCCGTTGCAGGAAGGAATATCTCATTGCCCGATTTGAAATGGAAATCTTTTACATGAGCGTGCATCGCGTATCTTGCCATTCTGCCCACGCCGCTTACGGAGGCTTCGTCCGCGCACATAAAGTTGCCTATATCCACAAGAGCTCCGTAATACGGTCTGTTTACGGAATTTATAAGTTCTTCAACAACAGTGCTATCCTGCATTATTCTGCCATGATTTTCAACAAGAAGCTTTATTCCGTTTTCATTGGCGTAATCGGCAACAATGCCTATGCCCTCTGCTATGCGTTTTACGGCTTCCTTTATTCCGCCAAAGCCCACCGCTCCGAAATTTCCTCCGAGAGTATCGCACCTTGCAGTCGGAGCACCCAGTGCCTTCGTCGCGTCAATAAGCGCCTTGCCGTTTTTTATCTGCTGTTCGGTATCGTCCGACAAAAGATTTATTCCGCCCGCGCAGCAGTATGTTTTCAATCCGTATTCGGCGCATTTATCCGCATAATATTTCATTGAGTCAATACACGAAAGATTTCCCTTGCGCTCCCCGTATAAAAAATCCATGCCGTCAAAGCCGGTATCCTTTGCGTGCTTTATAGCGTCATCCATCGTAAAGGACTCTGATTTTGCGTTCATATAGCTGTATGAGCTTACACCTAATTCCATATTTGTATTTTATCCTTTCAAGTATTATTTATTTTCAGATGCGTGGCGCTTTATGGCTTCAAAGCTTTCTTTGCTG
>CAJLXE010000133.1 GCA_905210525.1 uncultured Clostridia bacterium
TGAATTATACGCAAACGGCATTAAAATAAAATGCCGTTATTTTTATTCGATAAATCGCGGAACTGAGAAACAACTGTAATTTTTGTCATGAAAAGCAACAACCGAATGTTGTTAAAATCACAAAAGACATATTGAAAAATATTTTAAATTACCAATTTTGCCTGTTGACAAAAAATAAATAAAGCGGTATAATAAATATGAAAAATATATTAAATCGTCGAACTTGGCGGTATGCACACACAGCGGAGTGCGCATACTGTCGCAATATCGGCGAGAGGAGGAAAAATAATGTCACTAAAAACAAAACACTTGTATCGAAGCGTGGTATCGTTGATACTGGTGCTTGCACTGAGCGTGTACATATGGCCGGCAGCGGCATATGCACAAATTACGGCGGCACAGACGGAACTGTCGGATGTTACGGATATTTCCGATGCACAGCTGAAGTCACTTCTTTCGGGACTGTCGGAGCTTGATCCGAAGACAAAGAAAATCCTTTCCCGAGCCGAGCTTTCCCCGTATGTGGATTACGAGACGGCATATGCTAAAGGGCATGTTGAAAGATTAAACGATATCGAAACATTAAATACTATAGCATATCTTAACCGTAACGGTTCAAAAACAATCTATTATTATGATAACGATATAAAATATATTGACGAAAACGGAAATGCGGTCGAAAAGGACATTGTACTTAAGGCAGACGCAAACGGATACGTTACACGGAAAAATGATGTATCGCTCAGATTGCCGGACGACGCAGCCGACGGAATCGGCGTTGCGTATAAGGGCAACGTGCTCAGACTTATTCCTTTGACAAATGACGGTATGCCGATTACGACAAAGACAGCGTCTGTTACAGCCGAACTTAAAAGCGACGCGAACACGGTAAGCTATAACTCTGCTTTTGGCGGAAATACGGGAATAAATTATACACCGACATTAAACGGTGTCAAGGAAGAAATTGTGCTTACACGCTACAACGGCGTCAACAGCTGGAGCTTTCTTGCCGAAACGAACGGAATGAATGCATACCTCGGCGATGACGGAATATATTATTTTGCCGAATCAAGAGATGCGAAAGAGAAATTTTCACTCGGACAGGTGTTTGCATATGACAGCGCGTGCAATATAAACGGCGGAACAATGCAGATAACCGAAATTAAAAGAGGCGCGTCTTACATAGTGACGCTGACGGCAGAAGAGTCTTTTCTTGAAAGCTCAGATACCGTATATCCGGTGTATATAGACCCGTGCGTTGAAATAACAAATTCCGAAAGCACGTCAAATATAGCGGATACCACCGTATATTCGGTAAAAAACACAACAAATACGGGTACATGGGCACTTAATCACGCGGGACTTTACAGCTCTGCATACGGTGTGGGCAGAATCCTTGTAAAACTGCCGGGACTTACAGACAGTGCGGAATATATTCGGGCGTCTGCCGAAGATCTGACAAACGTTACGTTCTATATTTGCGAAGCGTCGGGAATTGGCGGTCAGTCGTTCTCACTGCACGCATTTACCGGTGCAAGCTGGTCCGAAACCACAGCAACGTGGAACAACGTCGGTGCCGACAGTTACGCCGCGGAGGCTGTTGCAACATCAACGCCTGCTTCCAACGCATACGGCGCGTTTGACATAACATCCCTTGTGCGCGCATGGAAAAACGGCACGTATAACGCCGACCGCGGATTCATAATAAAAAACACAAGCGAAACGGACAGCTCAAAATGCAGAGCGTTCATAGGCAACAATCATGCGACAGTATCGCAAAGACCCAAGCTTTCCGTTACGTATTCCGAATCACCCGCGGCGTCTGCATCCGGAAATATCGGTGTAAACGATATTTATACATATGATACGGCTTCACTTGACAGCCGCGTTACGTCATATTCCGGTCATGCTTACGGTAATCTCACTTCCGTAAACACGTTCGAACCGGCAGACAAGGATTTCCCGATAGCCGTTGAATACGTATACAACAGCACATTGTACGGCAATGCGGCAAGTAACGGTGATTTTTACGCATATTACGGAATTTCGTCAAGTTGCAAAATGGGCAGGGGCTGGAAGCTTTCGCTTATTGAGCTTGCAAAATACAATGCGTCGACAAATACGTATAAATACGTTGACACACGCGGAACAGAATATATTTTTGAATACTCAAGTGCGGAAAATGTTTACAAAAATACTGCTCTTGACGCGATTCTTTCGGTAAATACCGAAAATAATACGTTTACGACAATATACGGCGGCGTGACAAGAAACTTCAATTCATACGGACTTGTGGAATCGGTAGTCTGCGGCGATAAAACCTATACGTACAATTATACGAATAAATATGCCTTAACATCCGTAAAAAACGGTGATGAAAGCATAATCACCGTTTCGTATACGTCAAATAAACTTACGGATATATGCGGAAACACGGTTTCGTATGATTCGTCACTCAATGTTACTGGCATATCGGATTCGTATGCAAATTCGTATGCGTACCTGACGACATCGGATATGTTTGCGGTAAGACGAATTTCGGACGGATATGCTCAGCGTTACGATTTTAACGCCGATAAAAAGGTGGGAAGAATAAAGTACTGCCGCTATGACGGATCGGAATATAATGTAATAAAAGAAAAAAGCATTGTGTATTATCCGCGGTATATTTTTTGCTATGAACCCGGCGGGGATTTTAATTTCGCCACATACGGCGATAACCTCACAACAACCGTTGTGTTCGCCGCAGACAAGAGAACAATATATACCGTCGTGCGCGAGCAGGCAGGTAACCGCGTTTATGACGCGACAATGCATTCACTGCCCGAAAATGAGGGCGGAAACAAGCTCGCGGCGTATGTTCGCGGCGGCGGCAAGGAAAATTTCCTTGTAAACTCAAGCTTTGAAGCGACTGAAGGAATCACAGGGCTGACAAGGTCGCAGGAAGAGGCGCTTTTGGGCGAGTATTCGGCAAAGCTTACATCAAACGGAAAAATAACGTTCCGGGCGCCGCTCAAAGCGGGAAGACACGTTTTCTCGGCATATGTAAAGCTGAAGGACGTTGTATTGACTTCGGGAAAAACACGAGGCGGAGCGTTTGTCGAGATCAGGGACGCGGCGGATGCGCTCGTGGCAAGGAGCGAATATTATGTCGGAACATCACTCGAAAGCGTAGGCGGCGGCTGGTACAGAATATTTGCGGCGTTTGACGCACAAGCATCACAGACGTATAAGCTCAGCATAGTTCTTGAAAATGCAACAGGCAAACTTTATGCCGATTGCGCACAGCTTGAACAAAACACCGTACCCACGGAATACAACGCAATTCCGTTCGGCGGTGCGGATTCCGCGGCAGGAATAAATCCGTGGTCGGCAAATACCGCCGCTGTTACAAGCCAGGCAACCGACGGTTCGCACTCATGGCAGCTCGGCGCGGGAAAAACGGCACTTTATGAAATTCCTGTAAACGCGCCTGTATCGTCATCGTTCATAATATCGGGTTGGAGCAAAACAACAAGCGCGGTTTCGGCAGGATACGGAATTGATGTAATTCTCAAATATTCGGATAATACCGAGGAAACCGTACCGCTTCGTTATGACGGCACTCATCCCGGATGGCAGTATCAATGCTACACCGTAACGTCGTCAAAGGATAATGCCGCGTTGAAAATCACAAGCGTTAAGGTTGCGCTCGTAAACGAAACGGGAGTGCCGGCGTACTATGATGACGTGTTCATTTCAATGGCTCTCGGAGACGAAAATGAAAACGGACAGCCGTCCGAGAATGAAACGGAATACAGCACGGGGCTGTCGTTCGTAAGCAACGGTGACGGAACCTGCTTTATAGGCGAAAGAAAAAATTGCACGGACACGGCGATAGTTATACCTCCGGTGAGCCCGAACGGCGATACGGTTACGTCGATAGGCAACAGCGCGTTCAAAAATTATACGGATATTACCGAAATAGTTCTGCCTGACACGATACAGGTAATCAGTGAAAGCGCATTCTGGGGTTGCTCGTCGCTCAAAAAGATAAATATTCCCCAGGGCGTGACGTCGATACCGAAATGGGCGTTCGTAAGCTGTTCAAGCCTTGAAAATATAACTCTGCCCGAATCGGTGACGTCAATCGGCTACAAAGCGTTTTCGTACTGTTCGTCTCTTAAGGCACTGAACATACCCGAAACGGTAACATCATTCGGTGATTATGCATTTAATGCGACGTCCGGACTTACGCTTTATTATGCCGGAACAAATGCGGAATATTCGGCAATAACCAAGGGCACGGGAGCAGTGCCGTCCGGAGTGAGCGTTGTTTGCAATTCGAATATTTATAACGGTGTGGCGTATATTTATACATACGACGCAAATGAGAATATAACCTCAACAACAATAAAGTACGTGGGAACGGATTCCGCGCTTGCCAACGGTACGGACGTAATCCGCACATCATCAACGTATGATTCAAACGGCAACTGCCTGACGTATACAGACGAAGCAGGTAACACAACGACGTATACATACGATTCGCACGGAAATGTTCTGACTGTAACCGACGCGAATAACGTAACCACTACGTACACGTATAACGGAAACGGACTTGCGACGACAATGTCGCGCGGCACGGAAAAGAATACGTATACTTACACAAACGGTCTGTTGACGAAAATTGTCCATAGCGATACCGCGACGGGCAAGAGCGAAACCTACATTATTATATATAACGTATACGGTAACATCACGTCAATATCGGTAGGCGCGCAGACGCTTGTCAGCTATGAGTATAACCATAACGGCGAAGCGGAGCTTTTGAAGACAACGTACGGAAACGGCGATAAGGAGACGTACGAATACGATGTTTGGGGAAACGTCATAAAGCAGTACTTTAACGGGACGCTTAAATATGAATATTCATATGACGAAAGCGGCACGGTGATAACTGCGGTTGATTATGAAAGCGGCAGAACAAAGAAGCAGATTTACGGAGCGAACGGTGAGCTTGTAGGCACGGTGACGGTAGAAAACGCAACTGAAAATGTGCTTATGCTTGCCACGAACGGAAACGCGGAATTTGAGGGCGGATACGAATACGAAAATGACGCGCTCGGCAGAACCGTCGGCG
>CAJLXE010000134.1 GCA_905210525.1 uncultured Clostridia bacterium
CCCGCCTGCCGCAATGCGTTATACAGAGGCAAGGCTTACAAAGGTTGCAACGGAAATGCTTGCTGATCTCGATAAAGATACCGTCGATTTTATGCCGAACTTTGATGAAACGCTTAAGGAACCCTCCGTACTTCCGTCCAGAATACCGAATCTTTTGGTAAACGGCGCGCAGGGCATTGCGGTAGGTATGGCTACGAATATTCCTCCGCATAACCTTTCGGACGTAATAGACGCGGCTGTGGCGTATATAGACGACAATAATATATCCATAAGAGAACTTACCAGAATAATAAAGGGTCCGGATTTCCCGACAGGCGCCATAATTACGGGCAACAGCGAGATAGAACAAATATACCAGACCGGTAAAGGCAGAATAGTAATAAGGGCAAAAACCGAAATACTTGAGAAAAGCAACGGCAGATCCGCGATAGAGGTTACCGAAATACCGTATACCGTAAATAAAGCGGAAATGATAAAAAATATAGCGGATCACATAAAGGACGGCAGAATAACGGGCGTATCCGACATAAGGGATGAATCAGATATTGAAGGACTCAGAATAATGATTGAGTGCAAAAAGGATGCAAATCCCAACGTTATTCTTAATAAGCTGTTCACATATACGGAGCTTCAGACGAATTTCAGCGTAAATATGCTTGCGCTTGTGGGCGGAGAGCCTAAGGTGCTTAATCTGCGCGACATGATATATAATTATGTAATGCACAGAAAAGATGTGGTTGTACGCCGTTCACGTTTTGAACTCAATAAAGCGGAAGCAAGAGCGCATATAATAGAGGGCTTGCTCAAGGCACACGATATAATTGAGGATATAATAAAAACCATACGCGCTTCCAAGACAACTCCCGAAGCGAGACAGAATCTTATCGATCTTTACGGCTTCAGCGAGAAACAGGCTCAGGCAATACTCGAAATGCGTTTGCAACAGCTCACAAATCTTGAAATAAATAAGCTTGAAGCGGAACTTGAAACTCTCAGAGATACGATTGCATACCTTAAAGCGGTTCTTGAAAGCGATAAAATGCAGTATGATATAATAAAAGAAGAACTTGTTTCGATAAAGCAGAAGTACGGCGAACCCAGAAAAACGCAGATAGACTATAATATGGAGGAAATAAATTACGAGGATCTTATACAGGAAAAAGATATCGTAATCTCCATCACCCAAAGAGGTTATATAAAGCGCACTCCGCTCAGCGTTTACAGAGCGCAGAACAGAGGCGGCAGAGGTGTTAAAGGCGCTTCCGCAAGGGAAGATGACATCATAAAAGACGTTATTGCCACAACAACGCACTGCAAATTGTTGTTCTTCACAAATTTCGGCAAGGTTTATACGGCAACGGGATATGATATTCCAGAGGCCGGCAAGAATGCAAAGGGTACGGCTGTTATAAATCTTATAAATCTCCAGCCTGAGGAACGTGTTCAGCAAGTGGTGCCTTTGGATAAAGAGTTTGATAAAAAGTATATAGTATTTGCTACTAAGCTCGGATTCGTGAAGCGTATGGAGTTTGACGAAATAAAGAAGATACGAAGCAACGGACTCATTGCGATTGCGCTTGAAGAGGGCGACGAGCTTGTATCGGTTGCGTTTACAGACGGCAATAACGATGTAATGGCTGTTACAAAGGCAGGCAAGGGAATACGTTTTTCCGAAGATGATATGCGTCCTATGGGCAGAAATGCGCGCGGAATACGCGGAATCAGATTCGGAGCGGGCGATGAGCTTGTGGATTTTGTCACGATTGAAGACGGAAAAGATCTGCTGTTTGTAAGTGAAAACGGATTTGGTAAGAGGTCGTTAAGCTCGCTTTACCGTGCGCAGTCAAGAGGCGGTAAGGGTATGATTGCAATGGCTGTGAATGGAAAAACAGGCGGAATCGTGGGCATGAAGAGCATTGACGACAATGATGATATAATCATGATGAATTCAAACGGAATAATGATACGAACGGCGCTCAGCCAGCTTGCCCAGCTTGGCAGAGGTGCAAGAGGCGTTACCCTTATGCGTTTGGGCGAAGATGAAAAAGTAGTATCTGTTGCGATAGTTCCGCACGATGACGAGGTCGAAGAGGACAGCCTGCCGGAACAGACGCCGGAGCCGGAACTTGACGAAAAGGAACTTGAAGCGGCAGATGACGCAAGTGATGAGCCGGAGAATACCGATACAGACGGTGACGTTGAATGACACGGAAAAATGACGGCGCAACGGCTGCACAGATAAAGGGCAAAGCTGTGCGCCGTATTGTTGCGGGAGTTCTGATTGCCGCGGTTCTGATTGCTGCGGCGTTGCTTCTGCTTGGCGAAAAAAACGATATAAAGGCAAGAATAGTTAAGGTAAAGGTACTGAGCGCCTCGGAAGATACGGATAATTATATATTGACGGTTGACGGGAGCGAGTTTGGATACGCAAACAATGTTTATATACTTGTGACGAAGGATACAACCGTAAAAAAGTGGGACGGGAAGCCTTTTCTTGCAGAATCTCTTATAGCGGGAGACGTTATAGAAGTATATTATGTAAAGAATACCGTTGATCAGAACGTTATAACGGCAAAAAAAGTGGTATTTAAAGCTCATTGAGCCTATGCGGTTGACAAACGGCGATGGCGGTGGTATAATTACCGCAATGTTGAGACAATAAAAAACGGAGTCTTGTTTGAGGCTCTATTCAGTGTGAAAGGAAGCCTTTGGGGAAATATAAAGGCAAGGTTATTTTGACATGAGTAATAAATTAAAAGCAGGTATAGTAGGCGCAACGGGTATGGTAGGACAGCGTTTTATAACGCTCCTTCAGGATCATCCCTACTTTGAAATAGCAGCGCTGGTAGCAAGTCCGCGTTCGGCAGGATTGAAATATGAAGACGCGGTAGGACAGCGTTGGAAAATGTCATGCCCTATTCCGGAATCCGTGAAAGACATGGTTGTGCTTTCATCCGATAACATAGAAGAAATATCAAAGCTTGTAGATTTCGTATTTTGTGCCGTAGATATGAAGAAAGATGAAATCAAGGCTTTGGAGGAAGCGTATGCAAAAGCTGAGATACCGGTAGTATCCAATAACAGCGCGAACCGTTGGACAGAAGATGTGCCTATGATACCGGAAATAAATAATGACCACATAAAAATAATAGACGCACAGAGAAAGCGTCTGGGAACAAAGCGCGGTTTTATTGCCGTAAAGCCGAACTGTTCAATACAAAGCTATGTTCCGGTTCTTACGCCTTTGCTCAAATACCGCCCGAAGACTGTTGTAGCAACAACATATCAGGCGATAAGCGGAGCGGGAAAAACTTTCAAGGAATGGCCCGAAATGATAGATAATGTTATTCCGTATATAGGCGGCGAGGAAGAAAAGAGTGAGCAGGAACCGCTTAAGATATGGGGACATATTGAGGATGGCAAAATTGTGAAAGCAGATGCGCCTGTTATTACAACTCAGTGCATAAGAGTGCCTGTAAGCGACGGTCATACAGCGGCTGTTTTTGTTACGTTTGAAAACAAACCCACCAAGGAAGAAATACTTAAAGCATGGAAAGAATATAAGGGCAAGCCTCAGGAGCTCAAGCTGCCGAGTGCGCCCGAACAGTTCATAACATACTTTGAAGAGGATAATCGTCCTCAGACAAGACTTGACAGAGATCTTTATAAAGGTATGGGTATTTCCGTGGGCAGACTTCGTGAGGATACTGTTTATGACTATAAATTTGTGGGACTTTCACACAACACACTCAGAGGCGCTGCTGGCGGAGCTGTGCTTATTGCCGAGTTGCTTTACAGAGAAGGCTATCTGACGAAAAAATAATATAAATACACAATAAAACGGCACAATAAATTCGTTGTTGATTATAAACGAACATATTGTGCCGTACTTTTGTACAATTAAATGCTGAATGTTTAGATGTTACGGCAAAAGGTGTAAGCTTTAATATGCAAAGTTTGTGTTTCAATAAAATTTTACTTGAAAGCGCGAAACAGCTTTCGATATCGGGTCTGACTGCATCTTTGCTGATTGTTCCGCCGCTGTCGGCAAATTCGGCGTTACGCGGTTCTGCGCTTGCACAATAAGCGCTGTTCATGAATTTTTTGTAAACTATTGAAACTTCTGATTGCAATTTGTCGTTTTTTATTATATAATAATTTCAAAAGTGAATTTTATGTGAATTATGTGAACAACCGTTCACGAAAATATAATAAAATAAGGAGTATATTATAATGGATAACCAGAACTATCAGCCTGAAAACAATCAAAATCCGAATCAGGATTTCGGCAACCGGATGCCCGAACAGCCTATAAACGACGGCAACGGTCTCTCAATCGCTGCGCTTGTCTGCGGTATTCTTGGAATTGTCGGTTCATGGATTCCGGGAGTTAGATATTTCACGACTGTTTTCGCAATTCTCGGACTTGTTTTCGGTTTTAAGGGCAGAAAGCTGTCTATCGCCGCTTACGGAAAGCCTTCAGGAATGGCAACCGCAGGATTTGTACTCGGAATAATCGGATGCGCTTTTGCAGTACTCGGAATTATCTGCGTCATTGCCTGTGCAAGCTTTTTTAGTTCGTTTTTAGAGGGTATGTATTGATTTCCGGCAAAATATTATCTTTCCGGTGGCAGTTACGCGCAAATGCGGCTATCGCCGGAATTGTTTTACCCTGAAAGGATGTGATGTTTTGTATCCTATCATCACAATTTTCGGCAGGCAGTTCGGGACTTATGTCCTGATTGCGATTGCAGCCGGAATTCCCGTCGGGGCGCTTTTTTGCCGGAGGATAAGAAAGCGGGGAGAGGACTCGGAAAAGGCGATCGTCTGTTTGCTTTTCGCCATGCTCGGAATGCTTGTCGGCGGAAGTCTGCTTTACGGCATTACGAACATCAAATATTTTCCGCTTCTTCTGAAGGCGGGTTCGTTCCGTGAGACTTTGATGCTTCTCGGACAGATTTTTGGCGGCTTGGTATTCTATGGCGGGCTTTTCGGCGGGCTTTGCGCGGGGGCGATATACATAAAGGTAAAAAAACTACCGTTTGATGTCTATGCCGACGCGATTGCTCCGCTGATACCGCTTTTCCACGGCTTTGCGCGTCGTGCCGAT
>CAJLXE010000135.1 GCA_905210525.1 uncultured Clostridia bacterium
GCTGCGGATACCCGCGTTATAGGTTAAACGAGAGCCGCCGAACGGCGGAATTAAGGTGGTAACGCGGAGTATTGCTTCGTCCTTTGTCGGGACGGAGCTTTTTATTTTCACGTCATTACAAGCATATTTGGGTAACATCGTTTTTACTTTGTACCATAAACTATTTAAATATACAGTAAATTTTTTAACGGAGGCATTAATATGGATATTATGGATAAAACATACGATCCTAAAAAAACAGAAGCCAGAATCTATCAGCAGTGGATAGACGACGGTTGTTTTACGGCACATATAGACAAAACAAAAAAACCGTGTACTATAGTTATTCCGCCGCCGAATATCACGGGACAGTTGCATATGGGACACGCACTCGACAACACTCTGCAGGACATTCTTGCACGTTTCAAACGTATGCAGGGATATTCAATGCTTTGGCTCCCCGGAACAGATCATGCAAGCATCGCAACGGAAGTCAAAATAGTAGATATGCTTGCAAAAGAGGGCGTATCAAAATACGATCTCGGCAGAGAAAAATTTCTTGAAAGAGCGTGGGAATGGAAAAACGAATACGGCGGCAGAATCACAAAACAGCTCCGTATGCTCGGTTCTTCTTTGGATTGGACAAGAGAGCGCTTTACAATGGACGAGGGCTGCAACAAAGCCGTAAAGCACGTTTTTGTCTCGCTCTACAACAAGGGACTTATTTACAGAGGCGAAAGAATAACCAACTGGTGCTGTGAATGTAATACCGCACTTTCGGACGCAGAGGTTGAATATCAGGAAGATCCCGGATTTTTCTGGCACATCAAATACCCTATCGCGAACAGCGACAGCTTTATTGCAATAGCAACCACGCGTCCCGAAACAATGCTCGGCGATACAGCTCTTGCGGTTAACCCGAATGACGAACGATATAAAGATCTTGTCGGCAAAACCGTAATTCTTCCTCTCGTAAACAAAGAAATACCCATAATCGCTGATGAATACGTCGATATGGAGTTCGGAACAGGCGTTGTTAAAATCACCCCCGCTCACGATCCCAACGACTTTGAAGTAGGTCAAAGACATTCTCTGCCTATAATAAAAGTCCTCAACGATGACGGTACAATGAACAAAAATGCGGGCAAATATGCCGGAATGGACAGATACGAAGCTCGAAAAGCCATTGTGGAGGATTTGCAAAAAGAGGGATTCCTCATTAAAATTGAACCTCATACTCACAATGTAGGGCACTGCTACCGCTGCCACACAACCGTTGAACCCATGGTATCCACGCAATGGTTCGTTAAAATGAAACCTCTTGCCGAACCTGCCATAAAAGCCGTAAAAGACGGTGAAACCGTATTTATTCCGGAAAGATTTGATAAAATATACTTCAACTGGATGGAAAACATAAAGGATTGGTGTATATCCAGACAGCTTTGGTGGGGACACAGAATTCCGGCATGGTATTGCCGTGACTGCGGTGAAGTCATAGTAAGCGAGGATACTCCCACAGAATGCCCGAAATGTCATTGTCACGAGCTTAAACAGGATGATGATGTGCTTGATACATGGTTCAGTTCCGCACTTTGGCCGTTCTCCACTCTCGGATGGCCCGAAAAAACGGCTGATCTGGACTACTTCTTCCCCACTTTCGCATTAGTTACAGGATATGATATCATATTCTTCTGGGTGGCAAGAATGATATTCTCTTCTATAGAAAATATGGGAAGAGTTCCGTTCAAATATGTTCTTATTCACGGTCTTGTACGCGATGATCAGGGACGCAAAATGAGTAAATCTCTCGGCAACGGTGTAGATCCTATTGAGGTAATAAACAATTTCGGTGCCGATGCATTGCGTTTCAGTCTTGTTGCGGGAACCACACCGGGCAATGATATGCGTTACTACGACAGCAAAGTAAGAGCTTACAGGGATTTCGCAAATAAAATATGGAATGCAAGCAGATTTATAATAATGAATCTTGAAAACGCTCCGTTTGAAAAGCCCGACGAAACGAGCTACACACCCGATGATAAATGGATAATGAGTCGTATAAACGCCGTAACAGAAGAAGTTACGTCAAACATGGAAAAATTCGAGCTCGGAATCGCCGCCTTGAAGCTCTATGACTTTATTTGGACAGAGTTCTGTGACTGGTACATAGAGCTTACTAAAATCAGACTCTATTCCGACGATATGACTCAAAGAAAAACAGCTCTTTATACTCTCGTTACGACGCTCACAAAAGCATTGAAGCTTTTGCATCCGTTTATGCCGTTTATTACAGAAGAAATATGGCAGCATCTGCCGCATGAGGATGCAACGAAAAAAACCATAATGCTCACACAATGGCCGACAGCGGACGAAGCTCTCAATAATCCCGAAGCCGAAGCCCAGATGAATGAAATAATGGACATTATCCGTGCTGTAAGAAATTTAAGAGCTGATATGAACGTCAAAAATTCAAAGAAACTCGACATGATTATATTTGACGGAACAGGTAAATCGATTGAAAGACTTGAGAACGGAAGAATATATATAGAACGCTTTGCAAACACCGAGAGCTTGAAAATAACAGATTCAAAAGAAGGCATTCCGACCAACGCAAAAACAATTCCGGTAGGCACGTTGACTCTTTATATTCCCATTGAGGACCTTGTTGACTTTTCTGCCGAGCTTGAACGTCTTAATGCAGAAAAAATGACGGCTGTTGCCGAGCTTGAACGTGCTCAAAACAAACTGTCAAACGAAAGCTTTGTAAGCAAGGCGCCTGCTGCCCTCGTAGAAAAGGAAAAGGAAAAGGTTCATAAGTATTCCGAAACAATAGCTTCAATAGAACAGCAAATAAATGCAGTTAAAAATCTCATGTAAAATATTATAAACAGATAAATCCGGTGCAGTCTCGATTGACTCACCGGATTTTTAATATGTTTGATTTCAAGTGCATTATTATATGTCATTTTTATCAATTCATCCGACGCTTTTGCCGACAAACGGTCAGAGATAACTACTCTTAATCTGTTGCGCTTTCGTAATTGAGTCTTTTTCAGTTGTTTATGGATTTGTAAAACCGTAAATCCGGCAGATTTTTCATTGCTGTGTTTATCTGCCTCATAATCTATATCCAATGTATTCCTGCAATTCGGACTTGTTTATTGTTCGTACCTGCTTTAACAGAACCATTGACGCCCCCCAAAACAATGTGCGACAGCAAATATTTTTTGTAATTGTAATCATTTGTTTGCAACACCGGTATCGGGCACCATCTGCTTTTTATACAGAGCCGATGCTATAACCGAAATTGCCGTAAAATAAATCATCTAAGCGGATTCTCTTTTCTTCATATGTTGAAACAAACCCATATCCCTTAACCTGATAAACAACGCAATATAGGATGTATTTTCGCGCATAAAAAAACTGTAATGACAAAAGTCATTACAGTTTTTATCGTTAGACTAATTAATTACTTATCTGCAACTTTCTTCTTTTTGAGTGTGATTGCAATGCAAGCAACTGAAGCAGCCATCAAAACACCATAAAGTACAAAGTCAAATGTGTCACCTGTTTCAGGATCCGGATTAGGAGGTACTACCGGAGCATCTGCAAGCTTAATTGTTACAACGTCTGAATCTGAAAGCTGGTTAGCAGCACGCATGTCTCCGAATACTTTACCAAATGTGAGAGAGGAAGCAAAGTTTGCGCCGTCAGCTAAATTGTTTCTTCTCTGAATACCGTAATAAGTCATGCTACCTGCTTTAGCTTCTATTCCGAGAGTTGCTAAAGCGATTTTCTGTTGAATGTAAATCTTACCGTCTTCATAGATAATTCTGTTGCTGTCATCAGTTCCAACGCCTGTTTTGTTTCCATCAAATGCCATGCAAGCTTCTGCCAATACATTGCTTGATGCAGAGCAAGCCTGATAGAATTTTGACTGCATTCCATCGCCTGCCCACTTTCTTCCGTCACCTTGAACGTCAGCGTCAGAGCTTACAAATCTCAAATAAAGATCTGTGTTTGTCCAAACAGCATAAACATCCATCGAAAGATCTTCCGGAATAAGCTTCTGCAAATCATTGTTCGGAGCCAACTGAGCACCCATAGTGTTCTTGTCAACTGTTGCTATTTTTGTTCCCCAGTTTTCAGCAGCGGTTGATGTGATATCAGGCGCTGTTTCAACCTTAGTTGCGCTGATAACAGGATTTGTTTCTTTGCTTAACACCAAAATGTTATTGCCTGTGCCATCCGGGTTATTGGGACTGCCTTCTCCAAAGAAATTTCCCCAAGCTTTCCAGCCTGCATAAGCAGCATTATTATTACCATCAATTCTCAACATGTTGAAGCTGATAGCTGTGCCTTCATTTACTTCTGTAATTCCGAGCAAACTAAACGGTATAGCAGCTACTGCATGCATTTTGTTACCATCGAACTGAACCGTAGCTGTATTAATGTTGCTGCTTGTCAATGTACCTGTTTTGTCGGGTGAAAGAACAAAGCAAATATCCGTATAATTACTTGGATCATAAGTAGCTCCGGCTGTCAATCTTATCTGAACGCCATCACCTGTCCAATATTCGCCATCGTTAGCTCCTGTTATGTTTTTGTCCTCATCAACAACAGCAATATACAAATTGGTGTTATCCCATCTGAAATAAACATCAATGCCGTCACTCTCGTCAACTTTTCCATCGTTATCATAGTCCACCAAAGATACGTTTGCTGCACACTTATGGTCTACCCAAGCCCAAAGACTAATTGTGGGTTCGCCCCATACTTCTTTTGTAACCTTTTGGTTAACATCAATTGCATTCTCTGTGTATTCTGCTCTGACTTTTGTTCCTGTTGTCTGATAATCCTTATATTCAGCAGCAAATGCCGACATAGGGAATGTCAAAACAAGAAGCATAGCACAGCACAACAAAATTGAAATCCGTTTCTTCATACCGAAACTCCTCCTAATAAATATATTTTGTATAGTACGTTTGTCAAAAACGTATCTAACCAGTGCATATAATGCACAAACTTCTCTAAAATATACAGTCATAATAAGGTGTAATGCAAACTTGTCGGTACAAACTGGTATGTGAAATATAAATGTTGAG
>CAJLXE010000136.1 GCA_905210525.1 uncultured Clostridia bacterium
ATTGCGCCCGTTGCACCTGCAGGACCTGTGGGACCTATTGCGCCCGTTGCACCTGCAGGACCTGTGGGACCTATTGCGCCCGTTGCACCTGCAGGACCTGTGGGACCTATTGCGCCCGTTGCACCTGTTGCACCAGTGGGGCCTGTAGGACCCATAATACCCATAAATCCCCTCGGACCGGTTGGACCGGTTGCACCTGTGGCGCCTCTGGGTCCTGTGGGACCTGTCGGACCGGTACAGCAAGTCTGACGTCTGCAAGCACAGCGATCAGAACGGCAATTCAGCGCATCGAGCACAGAATTTTCATTATTTTCCATAAAATTCCCCCAATTTGTTTGTAACATCTCAAAATGCCGCAATTTCCCATGCAGCATCGGAGATCATATATAACGCACGGCATTTCCGCACGGCATATACAGTACTATATATTTACAAACAACGGTTTTAGTGAATAAAAATAAACTTTTTGCAATACTTTGCCTTTTATTGTTTTTTTGCACATATAATATAATGATGTGATATAATATAATTGTGCGTTTAATTTTCAAATAAGACTTCATTAAAGCATAACGCACCACAGCACCGCGCACAACATTAAAGTTCTCAGGCTTGGGACCGCACGTTTCAAAAGTGTGCAAGGAAAAACATCGATAATAAAAAATACGGAGGTAACCATGTCATACATAGCAGACACACATTGTGACACGCTCTCACTGTTAAGCAAAAACAATTTTCTTTGCGGAAGCGCCGATATGAATCTGTCTCTTCCGCGATTACTGCGCGGCAATATAAAACTGCAATGTTTTGCCGTTTGCGTACATCCGGACAACAACGGCAAATGCTTTGCAGAGGGTATTAAACTTGTAGATAAATTTGACAAGCTTATATCCGACACAGAACTGCTGACCTCTGTAAAAACAGCCGAAGATATAACCGATTTACCGGGCACTTCCCGAATAGGCGCCATGCTTACCGTGGAGGGCGGAGATATACTCGACGAAAACGAAAACAACATAGATATTCTGTACGAAAGAGGGATGAGAATGTTCTCATTCACATGGAATAACTCAAATTTCCTTTGCGGCGGCATAGGCGAAAATTCAAGCGGACTTACTCAAACGGGCAAAAACGTACTGGCCCGCTGCGAAGAAAAAGGAATCATTATAGATGTTTCGCATATATCCGAAAAAGGCTTTTTTGATGTCGCTCAAAATTCATCCGTACCGTTTATAGCCTCTCACTCAAACGCCAAAAAAATATGTTCCCATAAACGTAATCTCAGCGACGAACAGTTAACCGTCATAAAAAAATGCAACGGATGCGTAGGAATAAATTTTTATCCGCCGTTCTTAAATAATTCGGGAATTGCGTCTGTCGAAGACATAATACGGCACATAGAATACATCGCGTCCCTCATAGGCGTGGAATACATATGCATCGGTTCCGACTTTGACGGCGTGGAAAACAATCTGCCACGAGGTATGGAGCATCCGGGTAAAATGCAGTCAATATGCGAACGGTTATGCAGACTCAATTATCCGCAAAAATATATAGATATGATATGCCACGAAAATATTTTCCGCGTATTAAAAAATATCCTGCCGTCCCAAGCGGACTGAGCAGGATATTAAAATCATTTGCTTATTTTTTTAAGACACACACTGCACCATGAATATCCGTCTTTTTCAAGCTCGGATACCGCATCTTCCATACCTCCACTGTCTAAAGTAACAGTCTTTTTGTTTTCATCCAGAATGCCTTTTACATAACCGCATCCCTGAATATGAATCTTTTTGGATTTCGTATTCAGAATCAGAACCACATTCCCGTGCGGCGGCATAATAGGCGTGATATCGGGAGAATCGGTCATGTCGGGTGACGGAACAGCAGTACACGGCAAGGTGCTTTCCGGATGTTCAAACGTTATTTTTTCAAATCCATAGTGAAACGCTGTCAAAATCAAAGGCAATACAGTTATTATAACAGCGGCAATTATCCACGGCATACCGTGTCTTATAAAATTATTCCTCATCGTTTTCTTCTTCATCAATGTATTCGGGCATATCAAGACACTGTTTTTCATATATAACATACGCCTGACAATAAACCACGAACGGCTTGAACAATACTGCCGCCATAACAATAATAAACGCCGCGCATATAGCAACACATTCGGCAGAACCCGAAAAAATCATAAGTCCGATTAAAAACAGCGTCCATATTGCCGAGCAAAAAATATATATAAAATACATTTTAAGCTCAATAAGTCCCACTTTAACTTCTATACTGCGTTCCCCTTTTAACTGCGGTATATCAAAAAACGGCGACCCCGGCAAAATCAGGCACAAAACCGCTTTCAACGCGCCCTTTGCACTCTTTATACTGTATTCAAATGAAACGCTTCGGGGATGTTTGAACTCGTAAATCTTATGCTTTTCGTTTTTATGCGCCGAATCCGATTCATCATATTCCTTAAGACACAACCTCAGATATCTCCGGTATTCAAGCATCACCGAATAAGCTATCGGCAGTCCTATTATTGTAACTCCCGTAAAAAACGTGTATAATATGTAAAGCAGATCCGGTTTGAGAGATCTGCCGCGCGTAATATCTTTTGCCTTCTTTTTCAGCCTTTCATACCCCATTGCTTTTTATCCCCTTTGGTAATTTTCATAATGATACCACAAATGTCGTATTTAGTCAATTACGTAGGACAAATTACCGCGGCAACAGCATTTAACCTTTTTATCGCTCCGAAACCGTAGTCCGCCTTAACCGGCAAGGGCAATGAGTAACCTTTGTCGTTACATACCCCGAAAGGTATGTCTCAGACCTCGGTTACTCCATTTACGGCGTGATAATTATTTTCAACCAATTTACACTAAATGCTGTTGCCGTGGCAATTTCAGTCTCCGGCATAATGTATAATCATCAGTAATTCAGCACCTTCGACACTGCCTCGGCAACATACTCCGCCGCCCTGCACGCCTCCTGCACCGTAACATTGTTATCGCCTACTTCAACTATCATGCAATTATCCGATTCGATCATATTATATCTGGACGATTGTACGTACAATACCTTTTCGCACAGCTGAGGATGTATTTTGTTAAGCTCCTCCATTACCTTTCGTGCAAAAGCATGATTCTGCTCTGCATGAGGCGACTTTCCGCCTATAACAAGCATTATTCTCGCAACGTTTTCGCCGTTTATATTCACTGTCGGCACTGTCCCCGATATGTACGCGTCGCGGTGAACATCAAGATATGCGGCATATTTACCGTTTTTTTCAATCATATTATCCACGCACACATACGACATCTTATAAGCCTTGCCATAACCTTGCTCTTCATTGTTTGTAATATCATGGTCGCACCCGCGCCCCAAAGAGGCAAAACCGTTTTTCATTGCCTCTCCCACTGCCTTCACCGTAAGCGAAGCATCGGAAGATCGGCTCGCAAGATGCACCGAACGCTCGGATTCCGACGAAAGATATGCTTCATTCGTGTGAGTGTGATATATAAGTATTTTGCCGTTATCCGAAGCCGAAGAATCGGCAGGCCGAGGCGTGGCGGCTGGCTGTGGTGTTCCGGCAGGCTGAGACGGTTGAACAGGCTCGGGCGTTTTATCTTCCGGAACAGGCGACGGTACATTGCTGTTTGCCGGATCTATTTTTACAAGATCAACAAAATCCGTCCCTCCCCCTTTATCCGTTCTGCCCACCTCGCATATCGGAGAAAATATGTTTCCGTTATCCTTTGACGTATCAGCCAATACCGATTTATTCGCCGATATGCACATAACTGCGGCAAGCAGCAATATGCAGGCAATCAATTTATTCCGTGTTTTTCTGTAATACATTATAACCGATCTCCCTTCCCGAAAGTTTATTCACGCATTTTTCCTTCAGCATATAACTATAAGCGCCTGTTACAGCACGCATATATCCGGTTCAGTCACTCTGCCGGTATCTGCATCTATAAAAGTAAGCCAATATCCCGTTATTCCGCAGCCGCAGTTTTTTGCCGGCAGCCATATCATATACGGCGCCGCACACGGCATACAGAACATATTTGCATATACAGGCAAGCCGTTTACTATGTATCTGACAGTTCCGTTTTCATAAATAAGTCCTATGAGCTGTGTGCAGTTATTGTCCGCATAAGGTTTCACCGCTATCCACTTTGAATTGTTCCTGCAAAAATCAAACGGAACAAAACATTCCTCTTTGCCGAACAATTCTTCATAAAACGCGCCCGTTTTATTCCAATACCCACGGCACTGCTTATCACCCATACCCGGTTTATCCGTGCCTTCCGTCTTTTTTTCGGAGTTATTCCCGGCATTCACTATTCCCTCATAAAGTCTTGCCAGCGTTTGAACATACGAAGAAAGAGACCCCTGTCCGCCGGATGCATCGGTATCGTCTTTTCCGGAATCATCCGTATCCGCAGTTACCGTTTGCTCCGCGCTTTCCGTATTATCCGCAAGCTCGGAAATCTCAAGAGGCGTAGCAGCCGTCTCAATTTCATCCGGCAGCGAAGTTTCAAACGATATGTCGTCCATATTTGCCGCCGCAGCTTCAAACGCCGCGTTACCGTCATCCTTTTGTATATTGTTCAGTTTTATGTCCGAATATTGCCGTGCCTGCTTTGTCATATTACGGTTTATGTATCCGCACAGCACGCTTTCATTATCCTCCGAAAGAACGTGCATTGCTTCCAATGAAGATATCTCAAAACCGCTTTCAAACACATTATCCGCTTTTGTCTGATAATTTTTATACACAACGCCCTCATCTGTCGGCATAAGTTCTCCGGCATAAACCGGCATATCCGAGCCCCTCAGAAGTATATAGAGTTTGTACGGCATATCCGCTCTTTTTAAATTGCGTATGCTTACTGTAAATACGGCATTTCCGTTAAGGCTCTCCACCTTGCAGTACCCGCTCGGAGCAGCCGCAATACCGTAATTCTTTTGATTTTCATTCAATATTACGAAAAATCTTATAAAATTGTAATCTGACACATTTAATCCGTTTCTCCGACGAGC
>CAJLXE010000137.1 GCA_905210525.1 uncultured Clostridia bacterium
AAAGCGCCCAAGCCTGCTGTCTTATCTTCGATAAATGTGCTGCCCGGAATACCGCGTCTTCTGCCGCCGCCTGTCTGGATATAATAGATTTCACCGAGTTCGCCTGAACGAACGATTTCCTTCATGAGCTTCATGCTGGGATCGAAACGGGGCTGGAAACCGATAGAGAGGATTTTTCCGCTCTTCTTTTCAGCTCTTACCATTTCTACTGCTTCGTCCAAAGTAACGCACATAGGCTTCTCGAGAAGAACGTTAATTCCTCTGTTGAGAGCATCTATTGTAGGAATAGCGTGCTGTCTGTTGTATGTACAAATACTTACAGCATCAAGATCCAAGTTGTCATCGAGCATTTCGATGTGGCTTGTGTAAGTTTTTGCAAGCTTGAGATTATATCTCTCCTTGAAGCGATCTGCCTTGCCGGGGATTATATCAGCAAGAGCAACTACTTCAACGTCTTCCATTTTGTTGTATGCATCAGCATGGCTTTCAGCAATCCAACCGGTACCAATGATACCTACCTGAAATTTACCGTTTTTCATATTAAAAAACACCTTTCTTGTTCTTTCGGAATTAAATTTCCGGAATGTTTATCTCAACTTCCCTTCCGAGCTGTGCGGAACGCACAATGCCGTCAAGGATAGCTTGATTATAAAGAATTTGGCTTGTCGGAACGGGAGCTTTGCCGCCATTCTTGATTGCATCAAGGAATGAACGTATTTTACCGTACCAACAATCACCGCCGTTAGGCGATTTGAGAACTGTCTGAACATTTTGACCTGCAATTGTCTTATACAATGTCATGTCGCCGAAACCACCGTTCCAACAGTCTGTTGAAGGAATTCTGAGACCGGCTTCTTTACCGAGAATAATTGTATCTCCGGGAGTGTCAACGTTCATAGCCCAAGCAATTCTGAAATCAAGAATTACGCCGCCTTCGAGACGAATGAATGCAGCAGCAAAATCATCAACGCTGAATCTGTATGCTTCAGCATACTGAGCTGGATTTTTACCGATATAATCGGATTTGAATGCCGTTACGGTAAGAGGCTTCGGATAACCGATAGCGTCAAGACACATATCGAGAGAATAGCAACCGATATCAGCCAAAGCACCCAAGCCTGCTGTTTTATCTTCAATAAATGTGCTGCCCGGAATACCGCGTCTTCTGCCGCCGCCTGTTTGTATATAATATACCTCGCCGAGTTCGCCCGAACGAACGATATTCTTCATGAACTTCATGCTTTCGTCAAAGCGTGGCTGGAAACCGATAGAGAGAAGTTTTCCGCTTCTTTTTTCAGCTTTTGCCATTTCCACAGCCTCATCGAGAGTAACAGACATAGGCTTTTCAACTATTACGTTGATTCCCTTGTCAAGTGCTGCGATGGTAGGAATGGCGTGCTGTCTGTTGTATGTACAAATGCTTACAGCGTCAAGCCCGGTCTCGTTTTCGAGCAATTCTGCATGATTGCCGTAAAGACGCGCGCCTTCAATGCCGCAATTCTTGGCAAACTGAGCGGCTTTACCCGGAACAATATCTGCAAGAGCTACAATTTCAACATCATCCATTCTTTTGTAGGTTCCTGCGTGTGCATGAGCGATACCGCCGGAACCGATGATTCCTATCTGAAATTTACCGTTTTTCATGTTTCAGTTCCTTTCTTTAATTCCGGTTAATTATACTTCCGGAATATTTATTTCAACTTCCCTGCCGAGATTTGCAGAACGCACAATACCGTCAAGGATAGCTTGATTAATAATTATTTGTTTTGTAGAAACAGGAGCCTTACCGCCGGTTTTTACTGCATTTATGAACGAACGCACTTTATAATAGAAACAGCCGCACGGATCTTTGCCGTTATGAGGAATTTTAGGCATTTTTGTTTCTATATTTTCGCCTCTGATCGTTTTATAAAGGGTCATGCCGTCAAAGTCGCCGTTCCAGCAGTCTGTAGAAGGAATCCTCAGACCGCCTTCCGTTCCGAGAATAATAGTATCTCCGGGAGTATCTATGTTCATAGCCCAAGCAATTCTGAAGTCTATTATTATGCCGCCTTCAAGACGTATAAATGCAGCAGCAAAATCATCTACATTGAATCTGTCTGCTTCCTCATACTGAGCAGGGTTTGTTGCAATGTAATTTGATTTGAATGCCGTTACGGTAAGAGGTTTCGGATAACCGATAGCATCAAGAACCATATCCAGGGAATAGCAACCTATATCTCCCAAGGCACCTATGCCGGCGGTTCTGTCTTCTATAAACGTACTGCCGGGAATACCGCGTCTTCTGCCGCCGCCTGTCTGAATGTAATATACTTGTCCGAGCTCTGTACGTACAATTTCTTTCATGAATTTCATGTTCATGTCGAATCTCGGCTGAAAGCCTACGGAAAGAATTTTTCCGGTCTTTTTTTCGACCTTCATAAGCTCTATGCCTTCTTCAAGAGTAACGCACATAGGCTTTTCGAGCAGAACGTTTACACCGTGATTGAGAGCATCAATCGCGCATACAACGTGCTGCCTGTTGTACGTACAAATACTTACGGCATCAAGCTGTTCTTTATCGAGAAGCTCCTTATGGCTTTCGTATGTACGCGCATTGACAAGATTGTGTTTTTTCTTGAAGTTATCTGCTTTTCCCGGTACTATGTCGGCAAGCGCAACTATTTCAACGTCATCCATCCAGCTGTAATTATAAGCGTGAGCATCTGCTATGCCTCCGCAACCTATAATTCCAACCCTTACCTTAGGTGTGTTTATCATAATATAGATTACCCCTTCATTGCTTTAATGATGTTGCATGAGACCGTATACTAAAATAATAATTCGGGATTACGGTTCAAATTTTCATCTCTGTTTATGATACACTATCTTAACACATTTGTCAAGATTTTTTTAACTTTTTATTTTGTAAAAGTGGAAAATTGAGATTACACATTGCCTTACGTTTGAGAACATATATATTAAGCGCAAGGCAATGTGATTTTTTATAAATATTTTACAGATTATTTACATATCTGATGTACGATTTTTACAGGATATATAAATATGCAAATTGAATTTTCGTGCGTAAAGAATAACGGCATACAATTTACTTGATAACAACCTTGATATATACTTTCTTACCTTTTTTGAGTATAAAGCATCCGTCCTTTATATCGTTATCATCAATTACATATCCTATGTCTGAAATTTTGCTGTCATTAAGGGATATTCCGCCCTGCTGAACAAGTCTTCTGCCTTCACCTTTCGAGCTTGCAAGACCTGCCGCTGTCAGTACGTCTATTATATTTCTATGCGCATTGAACGTATCGGCTTCAATTTCAACTGAGGGCATATGCTCGCTGTCTGCACCGCCGGCAAAAAGAGCCTGTGCCGCATTTTGTGCTTTATCAGCTTCTTCTTCACCGTGAATCAGCTTTGTTATTTCGTAAGCAAGATGTGCTTTTGCGGCATTCATGCGTTCGTCCATATACGCTGTGAGTTCATCTATTTCATCGAGAGGCATAAAAGTGAGCAGTTGCATACATTTTTTAACGTCCGCATCATCAATATTGCGCCAATACTGATAGAAGTCGTATGGGGAAGTCTTTTCCGCGCTGAGCCATACGGCACCGGATTGTGTTTTTCCCATTTTTTTGCCTTCCGAATTTGTAAGGAGCTTAAATGTCATACCGTATGCGGGCTTTCCTTCTTTACGTCTTATAAGATCGGCTCCGGCAAGTATGTTTGACCACTGATCGTCTCCGCCGAGCTCAAGTTTTGCGCCGTATTTCTTATTAAGCACAAGAAAATCATAACCTTGCATAAGCATATAATTAAATTCAAGGAAAGTAAGTCCTTTTTCGAGACGTGTCTTAAAGCATTCGGCAGTGAGCATTTTGTTTACCGAGAAGCACGCGCCTATATCTCTTAAAAAATCGATATAATTAAGATTGGTAAGCCAATCGGCATTGTTAACCATTATTGCCTTGCCGTCGGAAAAATCAATAAGCCGTGACATCTGTTTTACAAAGCAGTCTGCATTGTGAGCAATGGTTTCTTTTGTCATCATGCTTCTCATATCGTTTCTGCCGGACGGATCTCCGACCATAGCGGTTCCGCCTCCTATGAGAGCTATCGGTCTGTGTCCCGCTCTTTGCATATGCGCCATTACCATCATCTGTATATAATGTCCTACGTGCAGACTGTCTGCTGTAGGATCAAAGCCTATATAAAATGTAACAGACTCATTTGCAAGCATATCTTTTATTTCCTGTTCATGAGTTGTCTGCGCTATATAGCCGCGTTCCAACAATGTATCATATACATTTTTCATATCAAATCTCCGTTCTTAAGTAAGTAAATATTTTAATTTTATGTATTCAATTTAATTGTGTTATCTGGATATTCGGTTTGTGCCGTGTTTTAAAAAGCAATATGAATAAGATATTTGTAAAACGGCGCTATGCAGGCAAATGCAATGTAACCGTTGGAAACATCCGGATAAAATTTATTCATATATTTTTTCAGTACTGTAAAATGAACCGCACCGTATATAATATACATCACTGCGCATAACCATAAAGTCCATGCCATGAATGTTTTATTTATAAGCATGATAATTGCGGCAAATGCGCACGACGCAAAAAACATGACCGATGTTACAACCGCCGGAACAGGTTTGCTTCTCGTAAGCTTTGCCATTGTCACAACTCCCGAAAAAGGATACCATGCAAAATTTGCGCCGGAAGTGCATTTGTTTGCTAAAGCCGTATTGTAAAGAGACAATGCCCGTTTTACGTATCCGAGCATAAATATAAGTGTAAAAATAATAATATACACGGAAACCGAGGTTATATTTGTTAAAAAAATTATCTCATCCATATCCGTTTGCAATATTCCTTTCCGAGGGATTCAGTTTTCGAGTAAAAACAGTACATCCGCTTCTACCTGTCTGACAGATATAGGCCTGCCTGTAAGCAGAAACGAAATCATGGCGTTATACATAATATCAAGCAGAA
>CAJLXE010000138.1 GCA_905210525.1 uncultured Clostridia bacterium
CTTTAAACATAAACCGCAATATTTGCGGTTTATGTTGTACTTATGTAGTTACCCATCTGGCTCGCCGATGGTCGTCAAGCCAGATGGGTATTAAATTTATATTTCTATTTTGAGTTTTTGATAAGAACAGAACTTTAAGTTCTGCTAAAAATTTATGTTATTTGTAAATACAATTAAATATCGTGCGGTATAACAAAGTTATTCTGATAGAGTTTGTATTATAATTCGAAAACGCTTATTTAATTTTTACTTTCTCTTAGGGTAATGAATATTCCAAGTTCACCATCAGAGTATGAAACACTTAAATAAGCAGCTTCACTCTCAAGCATCGTTCCGGTCGATACTTTGTTTGCAGCGGAATGTATTTCAGAATATCCGATCTCTTTGAGTTTTTTCACATATTGAGCTGATTCCTCCGATGAAATATCCTTGATAAAAATCGCATACCTGCCGGAATCGGTATAATCAAGTACATAATCGATTGTACCGCTTTGCGGTTGAACAATTTTCTCCGTAAAAGCATTGTCAGGTCATTGCGTCAAATACTCCGGTTCCGCACCCGTCACATCCCATGCTGTATTGCCAAGCTCACCGATATAATCCTTCTTCGCAGAACATCCCGTAAAAAGCGAGCAAACAAGCAGCACTGCCAGAAATAATGATGTAAATATTTTTCTATTGTTCATGTCTTTTTCCTATCATTGAATACACATTATAGAACCGTAAACTTAATACCCATCTGCCTTGACGACCATCGGCGAGGCAGATGGGTAACCACGTAAGTACAACATAAACCGCAAATATTGCGGTTTATGTTTAAAGTTTTCGGGTTTGGGAACTTTTACAAAAGTTCCCAAGAAAAAAATCATCATATTCTGTATATATATGCGGGGTTAACCTTGCCGAAACCGTTATCGCAAAGTATTTTTTCAGCGCGTTCGGTATTTTCGGTACGGATCACCATGAGTGCTTTGCCGGTAGTTTTTCCGACGCATGCATACATATATTCAATGCCTATATCGTTATCGGAAATTACCCTGAGTGCCTGTGCCACGCCGCCCGGAGCGTCGTCCATTACAACGGCAACGACATCGGTAATTTTAACAACCACCCCCGCATCGGTAAGCGCCTTCTGTGCAACGTCGGGTTTATCCACAATCAGTCTGAGTACGCCGAAATCGGATGTATCCGCAAGCGACAGTGCGCTTATATCAACATCGTTTTTCGCCAGAATATCCGTAATTGCGGCGAGTCTGCCTTTTTTATTTTCAACAAAAACCGATATTTGCTTGATAATCATAGCTTCCTCCCAAAATAAATATTATTATACATATCAGCACAGCTTACGTTTGTCAACAACGCGCTTTGCTTTGCCCTCGCTTCTCTGTATCGACTTCGGGTTCACAAGATGCACCTTTGCGCCTATTCCGAGTGCCGAACGCAGTTTTTCCGTTATGGTCTTTTCTATTGCCTCAATCGATTTTATATCGTCCGCAAAAATCTGTTCGCTCATTTCAACATTTACATCAAATGTATCCGTATTGTTGACCCTGTCCACGACTATCTGATAATTCGGTGTGATATTGTTATGGCTTACGTTAAGAAGCACTTCTTCTATCTGCGACGGGAACACATTTACGCCTCTTATTATAAGCATGTCGTCACTTCTGCCGGTAGGCTTACGCATACGCACATGAGTTCTTCCGCACTTGCACGGCTCGTAATTAAGAGAACATATGTCTCTTGTTCTGTAACGTATTACGGGAAATCCCTCTTTGGTTATAGTAGTAAACACAAGCTCGCCGACGCTGCCCTCCGGAAGCACTTCGCCCGTATCGGGATCTATTATCTCGGGAATAAAATGATCTTCCCAGACGTGCATACCTGCCTGACATTCACATTCACAGCCTACACCCGGACCCATTATTTCCGAAAGCCCGTATATATCGTAAGCCTTTATTCCGAGCTTTGCTTCTATCATGGCACGCATTTCTTCCGTCCACGGTTCCGCGCCGAATACTCCTGCTTTAAGATTCAGCTGATCCTTTACTCCGAGCCTTTCTATCTCTTCTCCGAGATACATCGCATAAGACGGCGTGCAGCAAAGTGCCGTTGCTCCGAAATCCACCATTGTCTGAATCTGGAGCGCAGTGTTGCCCGATGACATGGGAATTACCGTTGCTCCGAGCTTTTCCGCACCCTGATGTGCTCCGAGTCCGCCCGTAAACAATCCGTATCCATAAGATACCTGAATTATGTCTTCATTTGTAAGTCCTATGGCAGACATCATTCTCGCTACACATTCAGCCCACATTTCAAGATCATTTCTCGTATATCCTACAACTATTCTTTTTCCCGTTGTGCCGGACGACGCATGAACGCGGACTATATTTTTCATAGGCTCCGCGAACAGTCCGTATGGATAATAGTCTCTGAGATCGCGCTTATATGAAAACGGAATTTTATAAAGATCCTCTACTCCGTGAATATCACTCGGCTTGAGACCCGCTTCATTCATTCTGTTCCTGAAGCATTCCACATTTTCATAAACCCTTTTTACCTGCCGCACAAGTCTTTCCGACTGAAGCTCTTTAAGCTTTTCGCGAGGCATACATTCTATATCGGGATTCAATATCATTTTCAACAACCACAGCTTCCGCAGTCCGTGAAAGCCACCTTTCTTCGATAACTAAATTTTCTCAAGCGTTGCCCGAATTGTAACCCATATCAAACGCCTTAAGGTTAACGTCCAGAAATTTTGCGGGTACCGTTTGCTTTATCGTTTCTATCCACGTTTCATACGGAATATCCGTATTTCTTGCCATAACGCCTATAAGTACAACATTGACCGCCTTTATATTGCCTGACTTCTGTGCCGCGGCAAGCGCATCCGTAACGGTAATATCGCAGACTTTCCCAAGCTTCTCTTTTATGTCGTGAGGATATTCCGCCGCACCCGTTATAACGGGCATAGGATTTATCTGCTGATCGTTTACTATCATTTTGCCGCCCTTTTTCAGATAAGGCAACGCCCTGTATGCTTCCAGTAGCTCAAACGCAAGAATTATGTCTGCTTCACCCTTGTCAACTATCGGTGAATAAACTTTGTCTCCGAATTTTACATATGTAACGACGCTGCCGCCTCTCTGGCTCATTCCGTGAACCTCCGACAGTTTAACGTCGTATCCTTCGCTTATAACGGCATTGCCGAGAATCCTGCTTGCAAGCAGTGTTCCCTGACCGCCCACGCCGACTATCATTATATTAAACGTACCCATCTTCAGTCCTCCTTTTCGATTGCTCCGAACGGGCATACGTTCGTACAGAGCCCGCATCCGTTGCACTGTGTTCTATCGATTTTAACGGTATCTCCCGCAACGGATATTGCAGGACATCCGAGCTTCATGCAAAGCTTGCACTTTCTGCATTTATCCGTTACAGTGCAGTGGCCCGTATATTTGACAGTCTTAAGAAGCGCACACGGACGCTGAGCTATTATAACGGAAGGCTCTTCCCTGTTTACTTCTTCTTTTACTACCTTTTCAAAATTCTTTACATCAAAAGGATCCGCAACCGTCACGTGTTCTATTCCGACAGCTTCGCACAAGCGGATAAGATCAACCTGCTTTGTTGCCTCGCCTCTTATGGTTTTGCCGGTAGTGGGATTATCCTGATGTCCCGTCATTCCGGTAATTGAATTATCCAATATTATAACCGTATTGTTTCCCTTGTTATAAACTATGTCCACAAGACCCGTTATACCCGAATGCATAAATGTCGAATCGCCTATAACGCTCACGAGCTTTTTATTGAACTCTGCGCCTCTTGTTTTTGACATACCGTGCGCCGCGCTTACGGAAGCTCCCATACAAATAGTTGTATCGACAGACTGAAGAGGAGCCGCCGCACCGAGAGTATAACAGCCTATATCGCCCGAAACCGTAAGTCCGAGCTTCTTAAGAACATAGAACGTTCCCCTGTGCGGACATCCCGCGCACATAACTGGCGGACGAACGGGTATATTTTCGCTTACCGAATTAAACTCTGCTCCGTCCTCTCCGAGTATCGCCTTTTTTATCATAGCCGGAGTATATTCTCCGAGCATCGTAAACACCTTCTTGCCCGTAACCGGAACACCTATAACCTCGCAATGCTCTTCTATGAAAGGATCAAGTTCTTCTATAACGTACACTTTGTCGCACATTGCGGCAAAATCGCGTATTTTCTTTTCCGGAAGCGGATATACCGTACCGAGCTTCAAGTAATTTACCTTGTCCCCGAGAGCCTCATGCGCATACATATGACTTATACCCGACGTTATGACGCCTATACGCGAATTATTGTTCTCAATCACGTTAAGATCCGTATTTTCCGCAAATTCAACAAGATCAAGTGTTCTTTTTTCAACAACGACATGACGCTTTATTGCCATAGCCGGCATCATTACGTTCTTTGCTATGTTTTTCTCATACGGCTTAAGCTCAATATTTTCGCGTTCGCCAAGCTCCACAAGGCTCTGTGAATGAGATACTCTCGTGCTGAGACGTATAAATACCGGAACATCGAATTTTTCCGACAATTCAAACGCTCTTTTTGTAAAATCCCTGCACTCTGAGGAATCCGACGGCTCAAGCATCATCACCTTTGCCGCCTTTGCATAGTGACGCGAATCCTGCTCGTTCTGAGAAGAATGCATTCCCGGGTCATCCGCAACGCAGAAAACAAGACCTCCGTTTGTTCCTATATAGCTTACCGTAAACACAGGGTCTGCCATTACGTTAAGTCCCACGTGTTTGCAGCATGACATTGCTCTGCCGCCCGCTATGGAAGAACCTATCGCAACCTCTGCCGCAACCTTTTCATTCGGCGCCCATTCCACGAAAATTTCGGGATACTGCACTATATTTTCCGTAATTTCGGTACTCGGCGTACCCGGGTATGACGACACCACATTAACACCCGCCTCGTATGCGCCTCTGGCAACGGCGGCGTT
>CAJLXE010000139.1 GCA_905210525.1 uncultured Clostridia bacterium
CTCCGCTCAACAGAAATCCGAGAGGTGCGTCTGCGTCCAACCTTTTTTCTATACCTTTTATAAGCTTATCGTGAATCTTTTGGGAAATAACCTCCGGACTGTCATAGCACACATGATCAACCTTTGTCATATCGCGGTAACATACAAATTTTCCGTCGCAGTAGTAGTGTCCCGGAGGAAACGGCATTATTTTATCCGATAAGCCGACAAGGTTCTTTGCTTCGCTTGCAAAAAGAATTTTGCCATCTTTGTCATATGCGTAAAAAAGAGGTCTGATACCTATCGGGTCTCTTGCGGCAATATATGAATCCTTTTGAGCGTCATATATTACAAGGGCAAATTCCGCATCAAGCATTCTGAACATATCCAATCCGTATTCCTTGTACAGCGGAAGAAGTATTTCGCAGTCCGAGTCACTTTTGAATGTATAACCCTTTTGCTCAAGCTCTTTTTTTACCGGTCTGAATCCGTATATTTCGCCGTTACATACGAGATAGCTTCCGTCAAGTTCAAACGGCTGCATACCCTCCGGGTGCAAGCCCATTATGGCAAGACGGTGAAATCCCATAAGTCCGTGTTTTGTATCTATTATTTCGGACATATCAGGTCCTCTGGATATTGTTTTGTCGAAGGATTTTTTAAAATCCTCATACTGTATTGCAGTTCCTTCATAACTCATTATTGAACACATTTTTTTGTACCTCCATATAAATAAAACGCACAGCACCCCATAATAACAGGGCGATGCTGTGCGCTCGCGGTACCACCTATTTTTACCGTATTTACGGTGTCTCTTACAGTCTCAGTTTGATAAAGACTTATTCCGTGTAACGTCGGATAACGGCTCACCTACCGGGCAAAACGCTTTTCGGATTGCAGCTCCCGGGTGTTCTTCATGCGGCTTTTGCCGGGCGGTTTTCACTTTATCCGCCCTCCCTGTGGGTAAACCTTCCGCATTACTTTTCCCGATCTTTGCTTTTTATTTATTTTATGTATTTCGTATCTTTTATCTTACGCCGAACAAAAGCTCGCCGTAGCTCGGGTAAGGCCAATATTCTTTAGCCGTAATTGTTTCCATTTCGTCTATTACAATACGCAAGTCGAGCATTGCCGTTGCAACTTCGTCTTTGTAAGCCATAGCGCGTGCACTTCCGTCTTCTATTCCTTTTACTTTGCATACAGTGCTTTCGAGAGCTTTTGTCTTTTGGTAAGCATTGCCGCACAAAGCTGAAAGTCTTTCAAATGTTTCGGATTCATAGCTTGTATCGGCTTCATCGGAGAACTGCTTCATTGAAAGTGCCGAATCGGAAAGAACCTTCATATACTTACGAACTGCGGGAATTACCGAACCCTTTACCATATCAAGCATTGTAAGCGCCTCTATGTTGATTACCTTGCAGTAGTTTTCAAACATAATTTCCGAACGTGCGTGCATTTCCGTTTCGCTGAATACTTTATTTTCGGTAAAGAGTTTGATGTTTTTATCCGAAAGGAAATATTGCAAAGCGTCAGGCGTTGTCTTAAGGTTCAGCAGACCTCTTTTTTCGGCTTCTTTAATCCATTCGTCGTCATATCCGTTTCCGTTGAAAAGGATTCTCTTGTGTTCTCTGATTGTGTTTTTGATAAGATCGTGGAGCACAGGCTCATAGTTCGGATCTTTTTCAAGAATATCGGCGAATTTTTTGAGTTCTTCGGCAACGGCTGTATTGAGTATTATGTTTGCTTCCGCTATTGAGGCAGATGAACCGAGCATACGGAATTCAAACTTGTTGCCGGTAAATGCAAACGGTGATGTTCTGTTTCTGTCTGTTGTATCCTTTGCAAATCTCGGCAGTACGTGAACACCTATTCTGAGCAATTCTTTTTCTTTTGAATCGTACGGAACATCCTTTTCGATTGCATCAAGTATTGCCGATAACTCTTCGCCCACGAATATGGAAACAACTGCCGGAGGTGCTTCGTTAGCCCCGAGACGGTGATCGTTTCCTGCGGATGCAACGGATATTCTGAGGAGATCCTGATATTCGTCAACCGCCTTTATTACTGCAGACATAAACAACAGGAACTGAGCGTTTTCAAACGGAGTTTCGCCGGGTTCGAGGAGGTTAACGCCCGTGTTTGTGGACATAGACCAGTTGTTGTGCTTACCGCTTCCGTTAACGCCGGCAAAAGGTTTTTCGTGAAGGAGACATACAAGACCGTGTTTTGCCGCAACTGTCTGCAGAAGATTCATTGTTATCTGGTTATGGTCGGTTGCAATGTTTGTGGTTGTGAAAATGGGGGCAAGCTCATGCTGAGCGGGAGCAACCTCGTTGTGTTCTGTTTTTGCAAGAATACCAAGCTTCCAAAGTTCTTCGTCAAGCTCCTTCATGAAAGCTTTTACTCGCGGCTTTATAGTGCCAAAATAATGATCTTCAAGCTCCTGACCTTTAGGTGCCTTTGAGCCTATAAGAGTTCTGCCTGTAAAAATAAGATCGGGGCGCTTGTCAAACAATGCTTTATCAACAAGGAAATATTCCTGTTCCGGGCCTACCGTTGTTTTAACGGATGTTACATTGGTATTGCCGAAAATTCTAAGAATACGCAATGCCTGTTTGTTCAGAGCTTCCATTGAACGGAGCAGAGGCGTTTTCTTGTCGAGTGCTTCGCCTCCGTAAGAACAGAACGCTGTCGGAATATAGAGCGTATCGTCTTTTATGAATGCATATGATGTAGGATCCCATGCGGTATAGCCTCTTGCCTCGAATGTAGCTCTGAGTCCGCCGGACGGGAATGACGATGCGTCAGGTTCGCCGCGAACGAGCTCTTTTCCGGAAAATTCCATTATGATTTTTCCGTTGGCGTCAGGCGATATAAAGCTGTCGTGTTTTTCTGCCGTGATGCCTGTCATAGGCTGAAACCAATGCGTAAAGTGTGTTGCGCCTTTTTCGATTGCCCAGTCCTTCATAGCGTTGGCAACTACGTTTGCAACCTCAACGTCAAGACGTTTGCCGTTCTGAATAGTATTCTGAATAGCCTTATATGTTTCTTTCGGCAGTTTTTCTTTCATTGTTGCGTCGTCGAATACCATCGATCCGAATATTTCCGTAACTTTACTCATATGTTTTCTCCTTTTGAAATTTATTTATATAAAATAAAGGACGTCACAAAGCTTTTTTAACTTGTGACGCCCTTGTCATCTTTATGGGCATATTATATACCCTATTTTATTTTTTGTCAATACCTTTTTTCAAAAAATTATGTATTTTGTTGAAATTTGTTTAATTCTCGGAAGCTGTGTCATTTGCGACATCTTTTTCGAGAGCCTCGGCAAACTTGTTTGTCTTTGTGTTGTAGAATATTGTTTCCTGTATGCCCTGTACATTTGTGATGCTTTGCGCCTTTTCTGCACTTGTAAGTTCTTTGAAACGGTCATATACAACGGATATTTCCGATTCTGCAAGGCTTGTACCTACTCTTGCAAGCTGAATTGTGAGTTCTTTTTTGAGAGTAGACGGAGTTGCAACAACGGCATCGTTTGTTTTGATTTTTACATTCTTTATATCGCAGCCGTTACCGTATACAACATAAGAAAAACAAAGAACGTTTGGACATTCCGGAATGTATGACTTAAGCCATTTCATATAAAGCTTGTTCCATATTGTAGGGCTGGGTATCTGTTCGGTTTTTCCGCCGTGAGTGTAGTCCCATGTGAGAGCCGTTTCGTTACCTGTCATTTTACCCGAATAATTTTTTATGTCAATTACCCAGATTCCGGTTTCGTTTATCATAATCATGTCTGCTTTGGCAGTTGTGCCGTCAACTTTCGGCATATAAACGTCGCAGATACAGCACTTTGTTCCGTTCAGCTTTTTGTTGAAACATTTGAATACTTTATATCTAAGTCTCTTTTCTTTGTTGAAAAGCACTGTGAAATAAGATTCTTTTGTTGACTTATAGTAGACCGACAACAAATATTTGATGAGTTTGAACAATGCAAACGCGATAAGCGCAGCCGCAACGATAATGCCTGCAACCAACAGTTTATTTTCGGATGTCAATATAACTATTGCCAAGGCAATAACTGCAACCAAAATAAGCGTTATTTTTGCTTTAAGATGCTTCATGGTGGATCCATTCCTTTCTTCTTGCAAGAGCAAACGGAGATTCATCTCCGTAACTCAGATTTTATCGATTTACCGTTTGGAAAATCATATCATGTTGTTTTGCTTTACGACAAAAACAAACATTATGTTTATTATAACACAATTAAATGCTTCGCATTTAACCGTTGCGTTTTTGCCTTACAGCAAAAACAAAGATATATTTATTATAACACAAGTCTACCTTAAAAATCAACAAAAAGATTTATATTTCAATAAAATATTCCTTTAATATTAATAATTAATGTTAATAATCTGCATATAAAAATAAGCATGGCGGAAAAATATGTTCTGTCATGCTTATTCTGTTGTGAAAATTTTATCTATCGTGAAGCGGTTATATTATTTTGCACTTTTAACCCAATATTTTTTGAGCGCTCTGAAAATAATCGGCACCAATATTACGGCAAGAACAATGCTCGGTACCATATATACGGCGTTATATACCACAGAATAGAGGAATGTGCTGGGTGTGGAAATTCCGAGGTATGTATCTTCTGCCCATTCGGCGTATATTGTGACGCCGCTTATAAAATGAACGATAAAGCGCATAAAACCGCCTGCGAGTGTGCCGAATATATCACCGTTCTTTACATTTTTAAACAAGCCGGCGAATCCTACCGCACCGTATGCCACAGTGTAATCGAGAAGCATTGACTGCCAGTTAACTGCGGCGCCGCCTCCGATAAAAAATTTAAGCGTACCGAAAACCAGGCCTGCGCATATTCCGTTTACACAGCCGTATCTGAGCGCATAAATGATGATCGGTATCATTGTAAGATTTATGGAACCGCCCTGAAAACCAAGCGGTATGTCAACATAGCTCAGTGCA
>CAJLXE010000140.1 GCA_905210525.1 uncultured Clostridia bacterium
GAATAGGGGTTTTGTCTGCGATTGCGTTGGCTGTACTGCTGAAAATAATGGGCGCATATTGAAAAAACGCTGTATTCTGGAATGTGTGCTAAAATAATTAACAAAATATTAATAAAAAATCACGCCTTTTAATATTATAATTTAAACATTTTTGCCGATTGTGTGGTATAATAATATTTGGAAATTATATTGTGCATATTTCCGCTTTATTTTTGAAAAATAATTAATTCCGTCCGTATCCGGCACCGCAGAATAAACTGTATTTTGTGTTGACACGGTATCGGACGCGGAAAAGAAAGGTTTTTTATTATGCCACTCGTAAATACAAAAGAAATGTTTGCCAAAGCGTATAAGGGCGGTTATGCTATCGGCGCTTTTAACGTAAACAACATGGAAATCATTCAAGGTATCCCGGAAGCCGCTAAGGAACTCAATGCTCCTGTAATTCTTCAGGTTTCCGCAGGCGCACGTAAGTATGCTAACCACACCTACCTCACAAAGCTCGTTGAAGCAGCTATTATTGAGACAGATCTCCCGATAGCTCTTCATCTTGACCACGGTGATTCGTTTGAACTGTGCAAAGCCTGCATTGACGGCGGTTTTTCATCCGTTATGATTGACGGTTCTCATTACAGCTATGAGGAAAATGTTGAGCTGACAAAAAAGGTTGTAGATTATGCACATAAATATAATGTAACGGTTGAAGGCGAATTGGGTCGTCTGGCAGGCATAGAGGATGCGGTAAACGTTTCCGCTGAGGATTCCTGCTACACAAATCCTGCCGAGGTTCAGGACTTTGTTGAGAGAACAGGCGTTGACAGCCTCGCAATAGCAATAGGAACAAGCCACGGCGCATATAAGTTCAAACCGGGTCAGAAGCCTCAGCTCAGATTTGACATACTTCAGGAAGTATCCGAACGTTTGCCCGGATTCCCGATAGTTTTGCACGGTGCAAGCTCGGTAATACCGGAATTTGTTGAAATGATTAATAAGTACGGCGGTCAGATGCCGGATGCGATAGGTATTCCTGAGGAAATGCTTCGTAAGGCGGCTACAATGGCTGTGTGCAAAATAAACATAGACAGCGACCTCAGACTCGCAATGACAGCCGCTATACGTAAATACATGGCTGAAAATCCGTCACACTTTGATCCCCGTCAGTATCTTGCTCCGGCACGTGCGGCAATCAAGGGCATGGTTGCTCATAAGATTGTTGACGTTCTCGGTTGCAACGGAAAGGCGTAATCGTTTTTCGTTAAAATTTAATATTGTTTCTGATATGCACCTCAATGCACTTATATTGCATTTGAAGGTGCATATTTTTTATTGCCTGCGGAAATAAATAAAATTACATTGTCAATTTTCAAACGGAATTTTATTGAAACATAAATCTTTTTTTATTGTTTTTCAAGGAAGAATTATGTTATTATGAATGTTGAGTCTACATAGAATTTAATAAAAACCGTACAGGAGATTTATATTATGGACATACGTAAAATGAACATACGTAAAATTGCGGAATATTCGACAGCGGTAATTCTGATTGCTGTGATTGTTGCGGTTTGCTTTGCAAAAATTGCGGCAGTCACAAGATCTATGCAGACAGTAAACGAAAAAAACGGAAAAACTATACTTATAGATCCCGGACACGGAGGAAACGATCCGGGAGCGGTGAGTGCCAAGGGCACCAAGGAGAGCGTGCTCAATCTTCAGGTTGCTTTGTATTTAAGGGATTATCTTATGGGTGAGGGATTTGAAGTTATAATGACTCGAGGAGACAGTGAAATTCAGGGTGCGGACACGGGCATGACAAAAGATGAAAGAAAACGCATAATTGCGAATGCAGAATGCGACATGGTGGTGAGTATACATATGAATAAATTTTCGGATGCTTCCGTTCACGGTGCGGAAACGTTTTACTATGAGCCGAGTGCGGAAAGTGCAAGACTTGCGGAATGCATACAGGCGTCGCTGAAAAACGAGCTGGATTCAACCAACAAAAGAACAACAAAGGGCGTAACAAATCTTTTTGTACTTAAAGCAAGCAAGGCACCGTCCGTGCTTGTGGAATGCGGATATATTTCCAATCCCACGGAAGAAAGCAAGCTTGTATCCGGAACGTATCAAAGACGCGTTGCATTTGCAGTATGCTGCGGAATTTTAAGCTATTACGGCGAATCGGGTCAACAAGGCTGAAAATTATTGCTTTTATCCATTGTTCCGGAGTATTAAAATTATTGTATCGGTAAATAATAAATCATAATATTAATACAAACGGAAAAGGAATGGATAATTTTGAACAGAAACACATTACAGGCTTTAGCCGTAGAGCTTGCCGTATCTCATAAACGTGTGACAAGCAGATTGTTCGGATCACCGTTCGGCAAATTTATAATTACCGCTCAGCAGGAAGCGATTTTTGACGAGTACTATAACGGGGTTGAAAAGCGGCGTTTTGACGAGGAAATTCCGGATTCTGCAACGGAATGGTTTGTAGATAATTACTATGCGATAAAAATGCAGCTCAAAAGCATAAAAAAATCACTCAAAAACATTCCGCATGACATACCTGTGCTTGCAGACGGAGTTATGAAAGGTTTTCCGAGAATATATGCGCTTGCTGTGGAATATATAGATTTCAACGGCGGTGTTGTTACCCGGAGCGGCATAACAGAATTTTTGGAGCAATATCAGAAAGAACTCGTTTTGACGGTGGATGAACTGTGGTCTCTTTCGGCTGCATTTTCTCTTGCGCTTGCGCAAAATATAATGACGCTCGCGTGCAGACGCTATGAAACTCTTGTATCGTCTTGCAATATAAGGCGTATTGCAGATGAAATATGTTCCGGTAAAGACGCAAAACCGGGTGCGCTTGACAGTCTGATAAATGTAAACGACGCGGCAAAGCTTGCCGCATTTATTTCTGTAATTCAAAATAAACCGGATTGCAGCGGAATACTGCGCTGGCTGGACAGCGAGCTTGCAAGACTCAATATGACAGCTAACGAAGTGCTTGATTTTGCACGTCATATTGAATCAAATTGCGCTATTACCGTCAGAAATTCAATAACAAGCCTTATGAAAATAAATATGTTCGACTGGGAGAGCATATTCAGTTCCGTGTGCATTGCCGATTCAGTGTTCAGGTCGGAGGACTGCGGCATATATGAGCAAATGGACGCGGAAAGCAAGAACATATACAGGAGAAAATTAAGAAAAACGGCGGCAAAGCTCCACATTGACGAAACCGAATGTGCGGAAAAAATAGTGGAAAAAGCAAACTCAGAGCATTGCCATATAGGTAAAATATTGTTCTCTGATTATTCAAAATCCTCTTTTGGACGGAAGTTTACGTATTTTTGCGCATTGTATCTGCTTACGCTGTTCATATTTGCATTTACACTGAGGATGCTGAGAGGTGCGGATATTCCCGTTGTCGCATATGTTGCGGCGGCTGTGCTGCTTTATGTGCCGTGCAAGGCTGTGGCGGTTGTGCTTGTGAATTTTATTTCGTCAAAGCTTGTAAAGCCTACGAGATTTTTAAGGCTTGACTATGAAAAAGGCATACCGGAAGAATGTAAAACCACTGTTGTAATACCTGCACTTATAGTAAATAAGGAGCAGGCGGCTCAGCTTGTTGAAAATATGGAGATAAATTACATTGCAAACAAGAGCGATAATCTGTATTTTGCGCTTCTGGGAGATTATGCCGATTCCGACTGTGAAGTGAATGTAGACGATGAACGGATAAAAACGTTTACGGATAATGCTGTTAGTGCGCTGAACACAAAATACGGCAAACGGATATTCTTTTATTTGCAAAGGAACAGGCTTTTCAATGAGAAACAAAACCGTTGGTTCGGTTGGGAACGTAAAAGGGGAGCGGTAATACAGTTCAACAGATTTATTCAGTCCGGTGACGCGAAGAATTTTTGCTTTGTCAGTCGCGGTATTGAAGCGATAAAGGGCTCAACGTATGTTATAACTCTGGACGCAGATACAAAAATGCCGATAGGAAGTGCGTTTACGCTTATAGGTACGGCGCATCATCCGTTGAACAGACCTGTTTTTGATGCCGCAACGGCTACTGTCAAGTCGGGTTACGGAATATTACAGCCGAGAATGGACGTGAGCCTTACGTCCGCCCTGAAAACGAACTTTTCGTGGCTTATGGCGGGAAATGCAGGAAGTGAACCGTATGTGAGCGGCGTTTCCGAGGTGTATCAGGATATTTTCGGAGAAGGAAGCTTCGGCGGAAAAGGTATATACGCTTCAAAAACATTCTGTGATGTTATTGATGGCAGATTCCCCGAAAACGCTATATTGAGTCACGATATGATAGAAGGCGGTTATCTTAAATCGGGGTATGTTTCGGATATCGTATTCACAGACGACATTCCTTCAAATTATATATCATACCGTAAGCGTGCTCACAGATGGATGCGCGGAGACTGGCAGCTTTTGCCGTATCTTATGCCGGTTGTGAGGAACAGTGAAGGCAAAAGGGTATACAATAATCTTGACGGCATTACAAAATATAAGATATACGAAAATCTTCAAAGAACGCTTTATGAACCGATACTTTGCATACTTGCGGTTTTAGGGATATTCTTTAGGGAGATATTTACGGCGGCACTTGTACTTTACGCAATACGAACGGTATTGCCGTTGCTTTTTGAAGTCATAAGCGTTTTGAGGATTAAAATAACACAAAATGAAAACAAACGAATAAACAAAGAAACATTTTACAGAGCGGCATTCAACACGCTTCTTGTTGCGGATTCGGCGTTTAATAATGCAGACGCGGTTATAAGAACTTTGTCGCGCCTTAAGTCCAAAACGAAGCTGTTGGAATGGCAGACGGCAATGCAGGCGGAAGGCGCAAATAAAAAGAGCGTCGGATATTATTTCAGAGTAATGCTTTATTCGGCGGGGTTCG
>CAJLXE010000141.1 GCA_905210525.1 uncultured Clostridia bacterium
AAACGTGAAAATACAACAACAAAGGGAGAAAACAAAGTTGATAAACTTGATAAAATTGACAATACATATAATAAACAAAAAGAAATTTCAATAACAGAGGAACCATATTTTAAAATAATTAAAGAGGATGAAGAAAATAAATTATTAGAAATGTCTATTTATTTTGGAAAATTACACGACGAAGATTCAGATGAAATATTAACTATGTTAGACGAAATGAAAATAAGATTGCATAATATGGAGATTATATATGAGACGAATGAAGGTACATACGAGAGAATAGGATGTACTAATTGTGTCGAAGGAAACATGAATGCTTATAAATCTTTGATTTCTTTATATGAGGCGGAATCTCAAACTGGAAAGTATCAGTTATATTCTGCTCAATTAATATGTGATAAAACTATGTATGGTAATTTGCAAAATAAATTGACAAATTGGAGGGAAATCAAATGAAACGAGTAGTAAATGTTTTTAATTGGCTCTTAGTTTTTACACTTATTTTATTAGCATGGCCAGAAAACGCGGCAAAAGCAAAGGCTGTAACAAGACCTAATCCTTATGGAACTATATGGGAATGCAATTGTACGGCATCAAATATAGCAAACAATTTAGACAATGTTCAAGTATATAATGTAGGCTTGCCGGGAACAGGAACATATAAAATGATACGAGTTCATTTTGAATGGATTGATATGGAACGATACTATGACTACATAAAAACAAGTGCAGGTGACAAGTGGTCCGGATCAATGAAAGATGTATGGAGTAGTTGGGCGTATGATGACAATATATCTGTTTATGTGGATACTGATGGAAGCAATCAAAGCGGAGGATATAAAATAGATCGCGTTGAATATTATTATGATATAGATATATCACAGACGTGGAAAACCTATGTTCCGTATGAATTATCGGATTGGAATAATACTGGAACACGAAAAAATGCAGAAGCTTCATATACTATTACTGCACCATCATCGGCAAAGGCAATTCGTGTATATTTTTCTGAATTGGATACTGAATTAAATTATGATAAGATAAGATTGAACAGTAATAACCAACCAAGTAAGTTATATGAAGAACTGCATGGATCAAGAAGCGGTGTATGGAGTTCATGGTATAAAGGCAATGTTATGAACATTAAGTTTAAAACCGATGGGTCGACAGATTCAAAAGGGTTTAAAATTTATGGTTATGAGTATGCTAATACATATGATTTTCCGGGATGTGAAAATAATCAATTTCCACTTATACCAACTGTAAATCCACATCATGGAGACGGACAACGAAGATTAGCTGAACGAATGAATTATTTACCTGATAGTGGTAACATATCATTTGGTGAGGTTAATACAGAAACATACTTTCCTAATGCTACATCAATTGGAACAGGTAAACTGCGAAAATACAGATTGGAGTTTTCGTGGAGTGCTTCAAGATTGCGAAATTTACAAGTTGATGGAAATGATGCTATTGAAATGCAAGTTGATTTTTTTAATGGCGGTATAAACGGTACGGATCCTGCGGGAAGACCGCATTCATCATTTTATGGATGGATGACTCCTTTTAAAGCAGATCAAGATCCGTCAAACTCAAATACAGGCGGATATAATGAATATTATGATCAAAAGTTGTATTATTACTATAAGACTAATTTGCCGTCGTCAGCTTATCCCGATACATTTTATTCCAGTAATACAGCGCCGGGTAAAGGCACGTATTCGTTTGCAGTCGGAATATATGATACGCAGCAATTAAAGGCTGATACAAAATACTATTATGAAATTTTAGCTGACAGAGGAAGAGATGCGTCTGGAAATATTGTACAAAAGGGAATTTTTTCATTATCCGGTCAACGTGGATACCGTTATGAATGTACAGCATTACAAATATTGGTAAATAATATGTCCCCTGCATATTTGGTATTTAGTGAAGAAAACGAAGATCGTACAATGGATGGTGAAAATATAATAGGTTTGACCAATGAATGGTACAACACTGATCCGTTATCTTCCGGAAAATATTTTAATTTGAATGATATAATTTGTATGAGAGATTCTCGGACTTCGCCCAATCTTATGGCTCAATCCGGATCAACTTTCAGATGGAATAAATATGGAGATATATATGGCAAGCATGGAAATAATACTTCTGAAACGTTTATGTCGATAACACGGCTATGGAATTCATGGAATACGGATGCGATGAATGGATTAAGCCGTGTGCATTAAGGAGAAAGTGTAGGCCATGAGAAATAAAATAAAGAAAATATTTAAATTTCTGATTCCGTGTATAGCGTTTATAATTCTTGCAATATCTGTTGTTATAGAGATAAACCATAAAACACCCGAATACAATGAATTCGGTGATCTTAACGGACTCTCAGCTTTATTCATGGTAATGCCCACAGTGTATTTCCTGATTGGTTATGCGTGGATAGCTTTTTGTAAAAACGAAAGGTTGAAGCATATTGTACTTTTTATTTCAGTATTTCCTATAAGTTACGTGTTCTGGTTGATATGGGACGCTTACTATTGGTATGTGCCGAGATACATAGTGGATTTATTCTCATACCATATGTACGTTTTATGTTTATTACTTGTTGCAACCATGTTTCTTGTATTTGTAAATGCATTGTTGTTTATGCCGGGAACACTGAAGAATAAAAAAAATGACTGCTAAATTAATAAAAAACCTATTTATTCTTACTTTGTATAGAAGTGAAAATAAATACCAATCTGACGCGACGACCATCGGCGCGGCTGATTGGTAACCACAACGTGATTTAAAATTTTCGGGTTTGGGGCGCACAATGGGAACTTTTGCAAAGTTCCCATTACAAAAGCGTCCAAGAAAAAACTTAAAGTTTTCGGGGTCAAGGGGGACTTTTACAAAAGTCCCCCTTGTAAAAACATCCCCAAAATTATAATTTTATTACTCTGAAAGCGGCGGCTCTGAGCAGTCTGTTGTAGACTGCGAGTGAAATACCGTTTTTATCGGGGCATCTTGCGAACGCTGTTTTTGCGCCTTTTTTATCAAGCTCCCTCAGACACGAAAAAAGCATATGCGCCTGTTCGGCACCGTCATGCTCGTGTCCGTAAGAAACGCACGGCAGATTGAGGGAATCTTGTTCTCCGGTAAAGCACAGACACCATGTATCGGGTGAATTATGTTCCCGAACATAATCGGCAAATTTGTCAAAGCTGCTGTCTATTATGGTTATTTCTGCTTTGGGCGCGTAATGCTTGTACTTCATTCCGGGGGAACGCGCGGTTTCACCCTCTTTTAGTTTTTCCGATATAGCGGACGATACTTCTATTTTCTTTCCCAACACATTTTCTATATCTTCTTTGGTTATATACCCCGGCCGTAAGAGCAGCGGTGTTTCTTCAAGCACGGAGATTACCGTTGATTCAACACCGCGCAAAGATTCTCCGCCGTCTATGATAAGCGGAAGTCTTCCGTCCATGTCTGCGAAAACGTCTTCGGCGCACGTCGGGCTCGGCTTACCGCTCAGATTTGCGGACGGTGCACCCAACGGAAGTCCGGAAGCTTTTATTATTGCGTGCGCAACAGGATCGCTCGGCATTCTTACACCTACGCTGTCGAGTCCGGCACAGTTTTCGCTTGATATTTTTTCGCCCTTTGGCATTATTATGGTAAGAGGTCCCGGCCAGAATGCGTCTGCAAGCTTTTTGGCGTCATCGCTTACGTACGATACTACATCGTAAAGCATATCTTTATCGCATATGTGCACAATGAGCGGATTGTCCTGAGGCCTGCCTTTTGCGATAAATATTTTTTTTACGGCTTCACCGTCGCACGCATTTGCCGCTATTCCGTAAACCGTCTCGGTGGGAATTGCGACTATATCTCCGTTTTTTATAAGCTCTGCGGCAAGAGCTATGCTTTCGGGATCCGCTTTTGTAAAAATTGTTTTCATTCTGTTTTCCTTTTGTATTGTCGATATAATTATCATTTGCCTTTACAGCGTTTTAAGTAAGCCGTAAAGAAATTCATTTGCGTTTTGCACCGTAATATCGGCGGCTGACATAACATTGTCTTCGCACGGCAGAACGGCTCCCGAATATTTTGCGCTTTTGAACATTTTTATATCGTTTGTGTCGTTGCCTATTGCGGCAGTGTCAAATTCCGTGAGGAAAAGTCTGCTCTGAACATCCCTGAGCGCAATTCCCTTGTTTGCGAATGCCGGTACGTATTCGATACAGCCGTTGCTGTGACTGCAAACTCTTAATCCGAACGGCATTGCCGTAAATTGCGGAATATTTACGTCTTTGCCGTCATATACGGCAAGCTTGTACAGAGGTTCTTTGATTTCACGGAAATTCTTTATGTTTATCGTATTTTCTTTGGCGGCGTATGACGTGTCGCCTATAACATAGCATACTTTTGAAGCGTAAAATGCGGTGCATTTATATGTTCCGGAATATTTTGATGCAAAATCGGTAATGCTTTGCAGAGATACGCTTTTTCTGTATAATTCTTTGCCGTGCTTTATGCAAAGCGCTCCGTCATGGCATATAAAGTAGGGCTCCTCGGAGAGATTGCCGAACAATGCTTTAAGATCGCCGTATGATCTTCCGGAAGCTATTGCTATATTTACATTTTTGCTGATAAACTTTTCAAGTATATTTATTGTATCGGAGCATACGGCTGTATCTCCGCCCGGCAGAAGTGTGCCGTCAACATCGCAGGCAAGCAATTTTATCATATAATTCTCCCTATGTTGTGCGAAACAGTAAAATTCTACTGTTAATTATAACGAATTACAGCGCATTTGTCAACTTTTACATTATAAATCAATAAAAACGGTCATTGATTGTTCAGAGGCTGTTAATGCTGTGTTCAAAATTTGTTGAATTGTCAATGATGGGTGACACTTTTTTAATAAAAAAAGCTGAGCTCAT
>CAJLXE010000142.1 GCA_905210525.1 uncultured Clostridia bacterium
CCGTATTTTCAGGTAAATTATACTTTCCACACTGCAGATTAACCGACTGCAGCTTACAAGTCTGTTATACGTTTATACAGATATACAGATATAGTGTAAAATAAAATGAAGGATTTGTCAACTCCCCAAGCAATTGAATCAACATTTTTATTATTTTCCGATTTGTAAAAAACGGACCGTATCGCGGGTAACTTTATAATTCTGCGAAATTTACAAAAAAGGGACTTTATAAAGTCCCTTTTAAAATCAAAATATATCAGACCTTTTCCGGAGCCGAAAGTCCTATGAGCCAAAGTCCTTTGCGAAGAACCTTTTCCGTCGCAAGCGTTATTGCAAGACGCGTCTTTTTTATGTCGTTTTCAGCGCTGTTTATAGGACAATCATGGTAAAATCTGTTGAATTCCTGCGCCAGATCTATAACATAACGCGTAACAACGGATGGTTCGTTTGTTTGTGCGGCAAGCTTTATCTTATCCGGGAAATCGTACAGCTCTCTTATAACACGGTACTCCGCATCGTTCGTAAGCTTTATAAATTCCGGTTCCGCATCGGCTTTTCTCAGTATGCTGCACGCTCTTGCGTGTGTGTACTGAACATACGGACCTGTTTCTCCGTCAAAATTGAGTACATCATCCCACGAAAATACAACGTCCTTTATTCTTCCCGTACTCAATGTGCTGAATATAACCGCGCCGACTCCCATCTGTCTCGCTATGGATTCCATATCTTCCATATCGGGGTTGTTGGTTTTTATTATCTCCAGAGTTTTAGCCGCCGCCTGAGAAAGAACATCGTCGAGCCACACAGTAACGCCGTGTCTTGTTGACATGGATTCCCCGTTTCCGAGGCTTATCATTCCGAAAGGTGCATGAACAAGGTTCGCCGCCCAGTCATAGCCCATCAATTCCACAACCTTGAACCACTGCTTGAAATGAAGATTCTGCTGAGATGCGGTAAGATATATACATTTATCAAAATCAAATGTTTTTTTGCGGTAAAACGCCGCCGCAAGATCTCTTGTTGCATAAAGAGTGCTTCCGTCCGCCTTACGGATAATGCACGGCGGCATATCGTAAGCTGAAAGATCCACGATATCGGCGCCTTCGCTCTTTACAAGCAATCCTTTTTCGGCAAGCTCGTCCACAACCGCGTCCATTTTATCGTTATAAAAGCTCTCGCCCGTATAATAATCAAATTCGACTCCGAGTATATTATATACTCTCTTGAACTCATCCAAAGATACGCTCTTGAACCACGACCAAAGCTCCAGCGCCTCCTTGTTGCCCTTTTCAAGCTCGCTGAACCAATAACGCGCTTCGTCTCTGAGCGACGGTTCCTTTTCTTCCTCCTGATGGAACTTTACGTAAAGCCGTACAAGCTCCTTTACCCCGCCCTTTATTACGTCTTCTCTGTTGCCCCAGCGTTTGTAGGCAACTATCATCGTGCCGAACTGCGTACCCCAGTCTCCCAGATGATTTACGCCTACCGTTTTGTAGCCCATATAGCCGTATATTCTGTAAAGAGAGTTGCCTATTACCGTTGAAGGCAAATGTCCTATATGAAACGGCTTTGCAATATTCGGCGACGAATAATCTATAACCACGGTTTTGCCTTTGCCCTCATCCGAGCTGCCGTAGTTCTCGTTATTTATTGCGTCCGCAAGCACGCTTTGCGCAAAAGCCGTGCGTGATATGAAAAAATTCAGATAACCGCCCACAACTTCAATTTTGTCAAAAAGCGGATATTTCCCATCCATTGCCGACAGCAGTTCGCTTGCAATAGCCGGCGGTGCTTTCCTCATTTTCTTGCTGAGCTTGAAGCAAGGCAGACAAATGTCTCCGAGTTTTTCATTTTGCGGGAATTCAAGCAAATCATATATATCATCAAACGAAACGGAATCTTCCGCAGACGATATGGCATTTGCCGTTTCGGTCTTCAAATCTATCATAAAAACAACCTTACCTTTATTTGATAAAAGGCATCCCTTTCTTAAATATCGTATTTTCACTGCAAGTAAAGGATTTCGGTTTTTTCGTATCCGACCAATGCCTCACTTCGCGTCTGTAATGATTTAATTATAGCATATCAGCGGTAAAAGGTCAATATTTTTCGTTTTTTGTATTTCTTTTCCGAATTATATTGTAAAGCAGTTCGTTTTTGTTAGTTAATTTATTTGCAAAACCGCATTGTTTTTTTCCGCGTCGGAACAGCTCTCTTTTTATGTTTATGAGAGACCATATCCGAATTGTTAATCCACAACAGCGTATCCCTCAAAGTTTCGGCAATCGAGCGCGGACTGTAGTCAAGATCTTCTTCGGCATTTTTGCGTAAAAACAATGCATTTGACCGCAATACGTCAATCGAATATGGTGTAAAATAAAGCGGTTTGTTGTGTTTCAGACAATTTTTTTCAAACGCATAGGATATCATCTTCGCAATTCCCGACGGCAAATACAGTACCGTCCGTTTTATGCCTGAAAGCCTTTTCACCTCATTAAGAATATCCTTTACGCTTGCATAATGCCCGGATAAAATATAGCATTTTCCGTTTTTCCCGTTTTCCGCACACGAAACGATTCCTTTGGCAACATCGCGTACATCCACAAAGTCATAACCTCCGCGCACCGCAACAGGTAGCTTCCCCTTAAGAAACAAGATGAGCATATTTGTAATGCTTCCGCATTGTCCGTCCTCCGGACCTATGATTCCCGACGGAAAAACAACATTTACATTGAGTCCTCTTTTTGCTGCATCAAGTACCGCAATAGTTGCCGCCGCTTTACTTTTTGCATAATCACCGTGTACAAAAGTAGGAGAAAATTCACACACCTCGTCCATCGGAACTCCTTTTTTCTTCTCCGGTATTGCATGAACTGAGCTTACATATATAAGTTTGCCCACACTGTGTGAAATACATTGCTTTATTATATTCTGTGTTCCGCCTACGTTTACATCATATATCTTTTTCCCCGGATTTGATGCCACCGATACTATTCCCGCACAATGTATCACGCACGTATCGCCTCCGGCGCCTTCAAAAAATTTCTCCAATGCAGCTTCGCTGCAAACATCTCCCTTTACAACGTTCACATCCGGCGGCAAACTGTCGTTTAACTTGTCGTTTTCAAGAACCAACGCAGATATTTTTCCGTTTCCTTTAAGCAGTTCCTTTGTTACGGCACGTCCCAAAAACCCCGTTGCTCCGGTTATAAGATATCGTGAATACATAACATTTACCTCCTTTTTAGACATGTGTTGACTTTCTTCCACAAGTAAAGTATAATATATATTGAAACAAAAATCAATAAACACATATTATTTATAAGTAAGATAACCGTCATATTTGCGTGAAACGTCGTATATGTGTTAAATTATTTAAGGAGGCGGCATATGAAAACAGATGCAAGAGTACGTTATACATTGATGAAATTAAAAGAATCATTTCTTGTTCTTCTTGAAAAAAAGCCGATTAACAAAATCACAGTAAAAGAAGTTTGCGAGTTGTCAGAATTAAACAGAGCCACATTTTACACTCACTTCACGGACTGATATGACCTTTTGGCAAGCATAGAAAACGAACTTATAGACGACTTTAAAAAATCATTACAGTACGTAAATTCTTTTGACGTAACCCATCTTGTGTCTGCAATATATGAAATGATAGAGCGAAACGAGAACGTATGCCGTGTTCTCGTATTTGAGAATGCAAACGCTTCCGTTATAAAAAAAATGATAACCATTGCACATGATCAAAGCATACAATCATGGCGCAAATTATTAACCAAAGCATCGGACAGTGAGCTTGAAATGCTGTACACACATTTGTCAAACGGACTTATGCATGTTGTAACGGAAGGATATCAGTGCCGCGACAAAACGGAGGTAATAGCATTTGTGAACCGCATTGTTCAAAGCAGTATGGCAGCATTCAAATAATACTGTTGTTTTGAGAACCGCTCCTCAGTGCTTTTGATACGGGCGCATTCACTCCGTACAACACAGCCGCATCCAGAATCTGCTTTTCCGTAATCTCTCCGTAAACATTGAATTTATCGTCTATAACGGTAAACGTGTTGTATGCATTATGACTTGATTCTTTCAGAGCACACGATATGGAGGCTGTATTCAGAACATACATTCTGTTTGAACGTATCACACTGCGGTTATGAAGGCGAATGTCCTTATTTATTATGTCGGATATACTGTTTGAAACGGAATTTGATTTTTCTTTCACAGTGGAATACACAAACAGAAACGCCATAACCGCAAACTGCCATATTACCTGAGAAAACATCACAAAACAATATACTGCCGCCGCAAGCAGCATAACGCTTACCGTAATATTGACCGTCAGCAGTACCGATAACGTCCTGCGTTCATCAAGTTTTGTTGAAAGAACGGTTTTCAGTATGCTACCTCCGTCAAGCGGATATACCGGCAAAAGGCTGAATAATGCAAGTATGCCGTTTGTATATGCAATCTGCATAAAAATAAGAGAGCTGTCTTTCATGCCGAGCGCATAAAACAGCCAGAACAATGTTATATTCATAAGCGGTGCGAACGCATATACTGCGCATACCTGCAATGTACGTGCAGTATTTATATTGCCCGTGCGTATCGTTCCGCCTATCGGCATAAGCGTAAAAGATTCTATTTTGCAATCGAACAGGTATGCCGCAAATATATGCGCCAGCTCGTGAACTGCAAAAACCGGCAGGGTGAGCAGTGTAAATTCCATACCTCCCGCAATATACGCCGCCGCCAAAGCCGGAATAAGCATTATATCAATGTATATTCCCACTCTCCCGATATGTCCCACATATATTGATTTTATCGATAAAATATTCATTTACACAGACTCACTGAAGCATTTTTCCGGATCAACGATTTTATCATTGCTCTGAACT
>CAJLXE010000143.1 GCA_905210525.1 uncultured Clostridia bacterium
AAAGTGTCACCCATCATTGACAATTCAACAGTCATTCAAAAAATAATTATATATTTTTATGCGATATTGTGTTATAATTATATAGAATGCATTTTTACAAAGGAGAAATAAAAATATATGACAATACTTTTTCAAGGCGATTCAATTACCGATGCGGGACGTGACAAAACTGTACGCGAACCTAATATGGGGCTCGGCGGCGGTTATGTAAATATAATATATGAACAGCTTAAGCAGGACAATAAAGATATTGAAATATTGAACCGCGGAGTAAACGGCAATAAAATTACGGACTTGTATGCGCGCTGGAGAGAAGATACGCTGAATATAAAGTTCGATATTTTGAGTATATTATGCGGAATAAACGATGTCGGATTTGAACGCAGATTAAATATAGGGAACGACATTGAAAAATATGAATTTGTTTATGACAGAATGTTATATGAAGTTAAAAAGTTCAATCCCGACGCAAAAATCATATTAATATCACCGTTTCTGTTTAAAGTGCGATATTCCGATTTTCTTGGCAAGTATGATATTTACGATGACTGGGATTTGTGGAGCGCGGATATCGAAAAAGAGGGTGAGGCAGTAAAGAGATTGTCTCAAAAATATGATGCTGTTTTTGTGCCGGCATTCGATGAGTTTAAAAAATTATGCAATGAAAACGGGTGGGATAAATACACTGTTGACGGTATTCATCTGAATGCGGACGGAAACAAAGTGCTTGCGGATTTATGGCTGGATGTGGCGAAAAATATAATGTGAATCAAATATATGTACGAGGGTAATTAAATATGTTCACAAAAGACAAAGCGTTTTACAAAAATTTCTTTTCGCTTCTTGCTATGTTGGCGCTTCAGAATATGATAGTACTCAGTGTAAATCTGATAGATAATATAATGATAGGAAGCTATTCCGAAGCAGCTCTTTCCGGGGTTACGGCTGTCAATCAGATACAGTTTGTATTTCAGCAAATACTCATGGGTGCGGGAGACGCGCTTATAGTTATGGGCAGTCAATACTGGGGACAGCGCAGAACAGAACCTATAAAAAAGCTTGCAAACGGCGCCCTTATTCTCGGTTGCGGCTTCGGCATATTGCTTTTTATAGCGGCAAGTCTGTTTCCGCATACATTGGTATGGCTTTTTACGGATAACACCGATTACATAAACGAGGGATGCGCTTACATCAACATTATACGGTTTACATACCTTTTGTTTCCGATAAGTTCAATACTGCTTTCCATGCTCAGAAGCGTTGAAACCGTAAAAATAGCGTTTTATTCTTCGGTTGTAAGTCTTGTAGTAAACGGCGGTGTAAATTATGCTCTTATATACGGTAATTTCGGTATGCCTGAGCTTGGTGTAACAGGTGCTGCGATAGGAACTCTTATTGCGAGGGCATTGGAACTCGTTATCGTTGTGACATATGTCCTGCGCTTAGACAAAAAAATAGGCACTAAACTGCGCGACTTTTTTACGCTCGATAAAAAACTGGTCATAGACTATCTGAAAACAAGCCGTGCTTTTATAGTTGTAGCTGCACTGTTCGGACTTTCAACAGCGTTGCAGACTGTAATACTGGGACACATGGATATCGGTGCACAGGCTTCGGGAAAAGCTGCCGGAAGCGTTATCGCCGCGAACTCAATATCGTCAACTCTTTACATGATGCTTAAAGTTGCATCTGTAGGTGCAGCTTCCGCAGCCTCAATAATAATAGGTAAAACAATAGGTCAAAACAATATAAATAAAGTCAAAGAATATGCCAAAACATTGCAGTTTATATTTATTGCAATAGGCTTGCTTACAAGCATCGTCCTTTATATAATAAAAACTCCTATACTTAATCTGTATGACATTTCGGAAGCGACAAGGTCATATGCGGAAAGCTTTATACTGGTGTTGTGTGTAACCTGCATTGGCACGTCATATCAAATGCCTGTACTTGTCGGGATAGTCCGCGGAGGGGGAGATTCGAGATTTGTTCTCATCAACGATCTTATAAGCATATGGGGAATTGTTTTGCCTTTATCGTTTCTTGCAGCGTTTGTATTTAACTGGCCGCCTGTTGCGGTAGTATTCTGCCTTAATGCAGACCAGTTGTTCAAATGCGGGGCAGCCGCTGTCAAAGTTAACAAATTCAACTGGATAAAAAAGCTTACACGTCCGGAAAATGAAGTCGAAAGTGCAACTGTATAATAAATATGAAAAAAAACGATATATTCACAACTCAAATAACTTCATACACCAGCGAGGGACTCGGTATATGCCGCATAAATGAAATGGCTGTTTTTGTGCCGGAAACGGCAGTCGGAGATGTTCTTGAAGTGCGCATAACAAAAGTGATGAAATCGTATGCGTATGGAAAAAAAGAGCGCATAATAACCGCGTCCGCAAGCAGAACAGGCATAGACTGTCCGGCATTTCCCAGATGCGGAGGATGTGATTTCAGACACATTTCTTATGAGGAAGAACTTTTATTCAAAAAGCGCCGTGTAGAGGATGCATTGCGGCATATAACCGGAATAGATTTGTTGCCCGAAAAAATAATAGGCGCTGAAAAAATATGTTTTTACAGGAATAAAGCTCAATTCCCGGTAAAAATGTATGACGGCAAGCCCGAACTCGGCTTTTACCGCGAAAGAAGCCATGATATAATTCCGATAGACTTATGCAGAATACAACGTCCCGAATGTAAGGATATAATATCCGCTCTCAAGCAGTGGATGAAAGAATACGACATTCCTCCGTATGACGAAACTACTCTTACAGGCACTGTAAGACACCTTTATGTTCGTTCAAGTTCAGCTTCCGGAGAATTCCTTGTGTGTATAGTTACAAATACCGACGTTCTGCCGCACGCTGACGCGCTTACGAACTACATTACCAAAGCGTGTCCGGCTGTTGGGGGAATAGTTCACAACATAAATAAATCATCGGGGAATAAAATTCTCGGCGATGAGTATAAAACGGTTTACGGGCGTGATTATATATATGATAATATAGGAAAGCTGAGATTCAAGATTTCCACGCGTTCGTTTTTTCAGGTAAATACCGAACAAGCTTATAAATTGTATTCGCAGGCAAAGGAATATGCAGGCTTAACGGGTAAAGAAAACGTTGTCGATTTATATTGCGGAACAGGCACGATAGGACTTTTTATGGCAGACAGTGCAAAAAAAGTATTCGGTATGGAAATTATCCCCGAAGCGATTGCCGACGCAAAACAAAATGCTGCTTTTAACGGTATTTCAAATGCGGAATTCAGAGTGGGTGATGCTGCGGATTTTGACGGCTCCGTATTCGGAAAAGACAATTCGGACTGCGTTGTATTTGTGGATCCGCCGCGAAAGGGACTCACAGAAAAGCTTATTTGTACAATCGCCGATATGAAGCCAATGAAAACGGTGTATATATCTTGTGATCCCGCAACCATGGCAAGAGATCTCAAGTTGTTTATTCAAAAAGGATATACTCCGGTGAAATGCACTGCTGTGGATATGTTCCCGAGAACGAGACACGTTGAAAGCGTAGCACTGTTGATACCGACATCAACAAACAAAAATCATGTTTGATACAAAATAAATTAAAATTTTACTTAAAATAAGGAGAAAAGATGAAAATCAAAAATAATTATCTGGCAACTGTCTGCACGTTCATTGCATTCCTGCTTTGGACAATAGCGGTAAGCGTCATAGATGTACAAGCGATCGGTCCGAATGGATCGTCGGTGGGCTTTGCCGCCTTGAACAAATATTTTCATAATCTTACAGGCGTAAATATGACGCTGTACAACATTACCGATGTGATTGGAATTATACCGTTCTTATTTGTTTTCGGTTTTATGATTTTGGGCTTGGTACAGCTTATTCAAAGAAAGAGTCTGTTAAAGGTTGACCGCAACATACTCGTATTGGGCGGATTCTATGTGGTTGTACTTGTATTTTATGTATTGTTTGAAAAAGTAGTTATAAATTACAGACCTGTACTTATTGACGGTAACCTTGAGGTATCCTACCCATCCTCAACAACCATGCTTGCCTTATGCGTTATTCCCACAGCGATAATGCAGTTGAATACAAGAATCAAAAATACGAATTTGAGAAAAATCGTTGCATATGTTCTTATTGCGTTAGCTGTATTCATGGTAGTATGCAGACTTATTTCCGGAGTTCATTGGCTTACCGACATAATCGGAGGTATATTGCTCAGTGCGGGTCTGGTAACGCTTTACAGTGCGGTTGTTCGTCACTTCAACAACTGAAAATTAAAAACACAACCGGATAGACACATTTTATCCGGTATTGAAAATAATCTGTAACTAAAAAAGAAAGGATAAAAAATGAATATTGTATGTTTAGATCTTGAGGGCGTGTTGGTGCCCGAAATATGGATAGCTTTTGCAGCAGAAAGCGGAATACCCGAATTGAAAAAAACAACCAGAGACGAGCCTGACTATGACAAACTGATGAAATGGCGTATAGGGATACTCAAAGAACATAATCTCGGTCTCAAAGAAATTCAGGATACTATAGCAAAAATAGATCCGTTGCCAGGCGCAAAGGAATTTTTGGATGAATTACGTTCTTTAACTCAGGTAATTATAATAAGTGATACATTTACGCAGTTTGCAACTCCGTTGATGAAAAAACTCGGCTGGCCGACAATATTCTGCAATTCGCTTGAAGTTGCCGCAAACGGTGAAATTACGGGATTTAAAATGCGTATTGAAAATTCAAAATACACCACAGTAAAAGCATTGCAGTCTATCGGTTACGAAACGATTGCTTCCGGCGACAGCTACAACGATCTCGGCATGATAAGAGCAAGCAAAGCGGGATTCCTTTTCAAGAGTACCGACAAAATCA
>CAJLXE010000144.1 GCA_905210525.1 uncultured Clostridia bacterium
CAACGGTAAAACCGACTGCCACGCCAACAGTAACGCCTGAGCCAACGGTAAAACCGACTGCCACGCCAACGGCAGCACCTGCACCGACAGTAAAGCCGACCGCCACGCCTGCACCAACAGCAAAACCGACTGATGCGCCTGAACAAAATTTTACGGATATTCCGTTGCATAAATCTGCATATGATGTAAATGTATCGGGAATTACCGTAACACAAAAAATGCAAAGTGCTATATGGTATTATTTTGATGCACTTTATGAAACACAGACGGATATGATACCCAGAGATGCAACGTATCTTTTTGTACAGCCTCAGTGCGAGAATGCTTTACTAAACCAAAAAGCTCTTGACATTCTTATTTATCTTAAAGATGCCACGGGAAATGATCTCAGGATAGTAAATTATGAATACCTGCCGGTTTTTGCTTCTGCGGTAAAAACGGGAAACGATTATATAATAACTGTTTATGAAACAGCGATAATCAATTATGCTTATATAAAGGATGTTGATACAGAACTGCGGAATATAGTTCATTATTTTACGGTGTCGCCTGTAAACGGCGCTTATAAGCTTAAAAGTCATACTACCGTAAGTGAATATTATTCTTGTCTGGCGGAAGTTTATGAAAATCATGCACATGACACAAAAGATATACGGGAAAATATAAATATGTCCGCCGATATTCTGAAAAAACAGATAGATGTAAATTCACGGTTTTTTACGGATCAGAGAAGGGCGTACAATGAAGGCTTACCTGAAATAACCAAGACGTTCGATCATGCATATGACCGACAGGCAGCACGCAGATATGCGCGTAAATATGCTTTAGTCAGAAATGACGAGTGGGCCGCTTATGATGCGTATGGAGGGAATTGTCAGAATTATGCTTCACAATGCATATTCAGCGGAGGTATTCCTATGGATTTCAGCGGAAGTGCTCAATGGAAACATTACGGCTCCCAAATAAATGCATCACAAACTCCGAACGGAAGAAGCACATCATGGACTGGCGTAGGTACGTTTTATTCATATGCAAAAAACAATACAGGATACGGATTGGTTGCGGTTGTTGATTATAATATATTCGGCGGGGAACCGGGAGATGTTATACAAATAGGAGACGGGAACGTGTGGCATCATACAGTTATAGTATCCGATGTGTTGTATAACAGTGACGGCAGTGTCAGAGAAATACTTCTTTGTTCAAATACTATTGATTGGAAGAATTTCCCGCTGAGTCTATATATAACAAAAAATATAAGATGTATAAAAATTCTCGGCTGGAATGACTGAACTTACATTGCGTTTATAAATTGAGATTGTATACGGGTATTGACAAATCGCTTCAAACGTTGTATTATATGTATAAATAACTTTGAAAGTTCGGTAAATGTAATGAAACAATGTATAGATTCGGAAAATCTGCACCGCAGACTGAAAAAAATAATAGGTCAGGTTCAGGCAATAGACAGAATGATAGATGAGGATATACCATGCGAAGACATACTGCTGCAAATCAATGCGGCAAAATCGGCGCTTCACAAATGCGGTTAGGTTGTTCTTGAAGGGCATATAAAGCATTGTGTGCGTGACGGAATTGAACACGGAGACGCGGATAAGACTATTGAAAGCTTCACGAAAGCAGTGGAACGTTTTTCAAACATGGGATAATATTGTTATTGCAGAGAATAAGCGAATTGAGGATAAAGTGGTATAAATTTGTATATTTTATATCACTTTTTTATTTTTGTGCATTGACAAACCCATACCCCCCCTATGGTATAATATGTTACGCAGTTCCGGAAATGCAGACAGGAGGATTAAACGTGAAAAAATTTGTTCAAAAGTTGGAACATATAATGGAGTGGGGCGGAGTCGGAAAAGATGTTATATTGCTTGCCGTGTCTGCAGTTGCGTTGATTGTGAGCATTTTTAACATTTTACATTTGCCGTTTGATGCTGCATGGGTTGCAATTATATTGTGCGGCATACCGATTATTTTAGAGGCGATAATAGGGCTTATAACCGAATTTGACATAAAAGCGGATGTCTTGGTTTCTATTGCATTGATTGCGTCGGTTTGTATAGGCGAGGATTTTGCGGCGGGGGAGGTTGCGTTTATAATGCAGCTTGGGGCACTGCTTGAAGACCTTACGGTAAGAAAAGCAAGAGCAGGTATTGAAAAGCTGATAAAATTAACTCCTCAGACGGCAAGATTAATAAAATGCGGCATTGAGTCAATTATACCAGCCGAGGAAGTTAAGGCCGGCGATGTATTGCGTGTTTTACCGGGAGAAAGCATACCTGCGGACGGCGTAATTATTTCAGGTCAAACGTGCGTAAATCAGGCGTTGATAACGGGTGAACCGCTTCCTGCGGATAAGACGGTAGGAGATGAAGTTTCAGGAGGCACTGTGAATCAGTTCGGCGTTTTTGAGATGCGGGCAGGAAAGGACGGTACAGACAGTTCAATTCAAAGGATGATACGTCTTGTTCAGTCGGCAGATGCGGGAAAGGCTAAAATTGTGGGCATTGCGGACAGATGGGCTACATGGATAGTGGTGATTGCTTTGACGGCGGCACTTATAACGTGGATAGTTTCGGGTGAAATAATACGTGCGGTAACTATTTTGGTTGTGTTTTGTCCTTGTGCGCTTGTTCTGGCAACGCCTACGGCTATCATGGCTGCAATAGGAAATGCCACAAAACACGGATTTCTTGTGCGCGAAGGCGATGCATTGGAGCGCTTGGCAAGTGTTGATACGGTAGCGTTTGACAAGACGGGTACTCTTACATACGGTATGCCGGAGGTTGTAGCTGTAATAAGCAAATCGGATTTTTACAGTGATGAGGATATATATTCAATAGCTGCTTCGATCGAACAATTTTCGGAGCATCCGTTAGGAAAAGCGGTTGTGAATTGTTTTAAGCGAACGCATGGTGCGGCAATAAAAACGACGTCGGATTTTAATGTGTTGCCGGGGCGCGGAGTCAGTGCCGAGACGGATCGCGGAAAAATATTAGCAGGTAATGCGGATATGATGCAAGCGGAGAATATTGATGTGTTGTGTGATGATGAAATAAAGGAATACACATCCAAAGGTTGTGCGGTAATTTATATTGCGGAAAACGGAATTTTTATAGGTTATATTGTTCTTTCCGATGCGGTGAGAAAAGAAAGCGTTGATATGATAAATTCTCTTGATATGATTGGCGTGTCGGCGGTTCTTTTGACGGGTGATAATGAAAATGCGGCAAAAAACATAGCAAGTAAACTCAGAATAAAGGATGTTCATGCGGGATGTTTGCCTGAGGATAAAATGAAATATATTGATTCTTACGGTTCAAAAGGAAAGCGTGTTTGCATGATAGGTGACGGTATAAATGATGCGCCGGCATTGAAAAGGGCATTTGTGGGCATTGCTATGGGTGGTGTAGGCAGCGACATAGCGGTTGACGCTGCGGATATAGCACTTATTGATGATGAAGTAAAGGAATTGCCTCATTTGTTTGTGCTTTCAAAAAGGATGATGAAAACGATAAAATTGAATCTTACTTTTTCTATGGGGCTTAATTTCGTTGCTATAATACTTGCAATGACCGGAATACTTAGTCCTGTTGTAGGTGCGCTTGTCCATAATGCTGGTTCGGTGCTTGTTATAATCAATTCGGCACTTTTGCTTAATTATAACAAAACTCTTGATAATAAATAAAGTTATGAATTATGCTTCAATCAATATTACTTAAAATTTGCTTCAGTTAAAGTTACGGTTATGCAGGCAAAACGAAAACCACCGAAAAATCGGTGGTTTTTATTTATATGATGTAAAATATATTATCCGCCGAGATAAGCCTTTTTGATGGCGTCGCTCTGAGCGAGTTCTTTTCCTGTACCGGAGAGAACTATTCTTCCGGATTCAAGCACGTATGCGCGGTCCGAGATTTCCAAAGCTTTGCCTGCGTTCTGTTCAACGAGAAGTATTGTTGTTCCGACTGAATGGAGGTCTTTTATTATGCTGAATATCTGGTCAACAAGAATAGGTGAGAGTCCCATTGACGGTTCATCCAACATCAGCAGCTTGGGTTTGCATATTATTGCACGTCCCATTGCGAGCATTTGCTGTTCACCGCCCGAGAGAGTGCCTGCAATTTGGTTTTTGCGTTCCTCGAGACGCGGAAACAGTTCATATACTCTTTTGAGTGATTCGGACGGCATTTTTGTCATTGAATAGGCACCCATTTCGAGGTTTTCCAAAACAGTCATCTGCAGGAAAACGTGTCTGCCTTCGGGAACGTGTGAAAGTCCGTGGCGAACAAGATTGTGAGGCTCGATATGAGAAATATTTTTACCATCAAATGTTATGGAGCCTGTTACGGAGCGGAGAAGTCCTGATACAGTGTGAAGAGTTGTGGTTTTACCTGCGCCGTTGGCGCCTATAAGAGACACTATTTCTCCCGGTCTGACTTCAAACGACACATCTTTTATAGCATGGATTTTGCCGTAATAAACGTTAAGATCTTCTGCTTTAAGCATTGTTTTTGTTCTCCTTTCTTCCGAGATATGCTTCTATAACCGTTTCGTTGTTCTTTATATCATCGGGCGTGCCTTTTGCGATTATTTGTCCGAAATTAAGCACCGCAATACCCTCGCAGATTCCCATAACAAGGTTCATATCGTGTTCTATGAGCATTATGGCAATCTGGAATGTATCTCTTATTTTGCGGATATTTTCCATAAGCTCTGATGTTTCCGAAGGATTCATTCCTGCGGCGGGTTCGTCAAGAAGG
>CAJLXE010000145.1 GCA_905210525.1 uncultured Clostridia bacterium
GGTACAATCTTTCCGAGAGACGAAAGAAATCTGTTAAAACCACCCGGAATGTATTGACTTTTGCCGTTAAGTACTCTGTTTACAGTTTGAAAGGCAACCTTTTCGAGTGGATTTGTTGTGACACTTCCCCAAAACCCTTGAGCGTCTATTGCAGCAATAGCCTTTTCGTTCGTTACCATACCGCCCGGACATAACACCAATACATGAGTATTTTCGTGCTTTAATTCCTCCCTGAGCGCAAGAGCAAAATCAAATAGGAATCTCTTTGAAGAGGCATACGTAGCTTTCAGAGGCATCAGAAACATAGAAGCAAGACTGGATACGAATACTATATAAAAAGGTTTGTCTTTTTGCTTTCGCTCCAAAACGGCATGAGTAATACGAAGCGTGGCGGCATTGTTCAGACTTACTATTTTTACAATATTTTCCCGCTCATTACTTATAAAGTCACCTTCAAAATCAATACCTGCAATGTTAAGTAACATATCAAAATTGATGTTGTGCCGGTCGATAATCGAAAAGAGCGCGTCTACATCTTGGCTGTCGGTTAAATCACAACATTTTACCGTAACTTTAATTCCGTATTGTCTTTCAAGCCCTTGCTTGATTGAATTCAGTCCGCAGTCGTTTATATCTGTCAGAAATAGATTGTAACCTCGGCGCGCACATTCAACTGCCATGGCACGTCCCAATCCTCCGGCAGCTCCTGTCATCATTACATTCATAAATACACCTCACTATTCTGCTATTCCGCACAGGCGATAGCTGAGAGTAAACAAACGGTCAGCATTTTGCTTTGTAACTTCCTTGCTGTATTTGCGCGGCAGGCAGTTGTAATAGCACAATTCCTCAGGCGGCATTTCCTGCCTGCATATCCATGAATATGTTTGCGCCGGGACAGACGGGGAAACTCCGAAAGGCTTGCGGAAACGCCATACAAATTTTACTATACTGCCTGCTTTTGTACCGATATCGGTATTTACAAGCCCGGGGTCAACTACATAAGCGTTGATTCCTTGCGCTTTGTAACGGTCATTTAATCCTTTTGCAAGAAGCATACCGCACAGCTTGGATTGCTTATACGCCGTAAGCGGATTATATCCTCTTGTCAGCATAATATCGTCCCAATGAACCTTTATTTCCTTATGTGAACCGCTTCCCGTCATGATTATTCTACCTTGATTCTTTATTAAGTAGGGCAAAAGCTCATGTGTCAACAGAAATGCGGAAAGATAGTTCAGCGCAAATTGCCTTTCTATGCCGTCTTCCGATGTGGTGTAATAACTCTCTGCACATCCTGCATTGTTTATGAGCGCAAATAATTTTCCATCAAATTCGCTGTCGAGAGTTTTTTGTATAAGTTGGGCAACACGAAGTACTTCGCGCTGTTGAAATAAGTCCGCCGTAAAATAATAGACCTTTACCTGAGGAGCGTTTTCAGAAATATTCTTTTCGGCATCGGCACATCGTTTTTCGTTACGACCTATGCCTATTACCGAAAAACCGTCTGAAGCAAGCCGTTTTGCCGTTTCCAGACCTATGCCCGATGTCGCACCTGTTATAACTATTACTTTATTATTTTGCATAACCGAACCACTTCCATACGTGCCAGAATTCAAGACTGCCTGCAGAAATCATGCAAATAACTGTTCCCACAATAAAGCATACGGCAAATACAGTGACCGCAATTAAAGATAATATTCGCAGAATACGCTTCTTTTTTGGCGGAAATTTCGGATAAATCGCAAGCGGCGGAAGTGTTGCCCTGCCTGACGAATTGGCAAGAGTGTTTTTTCTGAAGCGCGAGAATGCACGGATAAGCTGGCGAATAAATCCGAAAAATATATTGCGCCGGTTGTTGAAAGCACCGTGAGCATCAGAAATGCGATTCCCAATATAAAAGCGCAGTGGTATGGCATTGTGGGCAAGAGTGAAAAGAATGATGTTCTTATATTAAAGAATAAACCGCAAGTTGTCAATCCGCAAGCCGCTATAAGTGCAGCCATAATAATTTCCCAAGCAAACAGTAACGTACACAGCACACCGAAGAAAAATTCGGTTACACCAAGACCTATAACCGTAAGTGCTCTCTTTGAGCCGTTGGTTGTTGTCAAAGGTGCGTCGTACTGTTTGGCTATACTCTCGGGCGAACCGAGCTTTGCCGAAATTTCCTCTTCCGAGCAGCCGTCGGCAAGCTTGAATGCAAAGTGTTGTTCGTATTCCTCTAAAATATCGGCAGCGTCGGATACATTGTTGCGTTTCAATTCCGCTTCAAGTTTTTGTAAAAATTGTTGTTTATTCATCACTATCGTCCTCCAACATTTTTTTGACAGCCGCAGCAAATTCCAGATATTCGCTTTGGTCTTTTTCGTAAGTATCTTTGCCAAGTTGCGTTAAAGAATAATATTTTCGCGGAGGACCGCAGCTTTCCTCCTGCAAATATGTTGTAAGCAAGCCGTCCGATTTCAGCTTTCGTAAAATCGGATATACTGTGCCGTCCGCAATATCAATCTGTTTTGAAAGATATTCGGAGATTTCATAGCCGTAGCAGTCGCGTTTTTTCAGCAGAGCCATAACGCAAAGCTCCAGCACACCCTTTTTACACTGTATGTTCATAGGCATCCTCCTTCCCCAATGATATCTCGATATCGTTTACTACTATATTATATACAGTAGTAAATAAAATGTCAAGTACTTTTTTTATCTTTTTTAAAATTTTTTTTATTGCAATGGAAATCGGAATACAAAACGTTGCCAGGCGTTCAACGGGCGGATTTTTGATTAACGGTTTATCAAGTAATAAAGAAACATCCGTCCTTAAAATAAAGAACGGATGTTTTTGCCGTATAATTGTGTATTTGGACGCTTTAAAGTCCTATGCTTTTGAGAACAAAGTCTGCCATAGCGTTTTTTTCGCATACGTTGTCATGGCGAACGGGCTTGTTTTTAAGGTCGGCAAGCGGAGCGGGTATTTTAAAGCCTGTGCGTGCGGATAAGTCCTCCATTACGGCGTATTCGTCATGAAGCTGTTCTGCGGCGTTGTCTCCGAAAAGCGCGCTGTATACGCTGTGAGAGAACTTGAACGGACTTGCGGTAGAAAGAACGACAGTCGGCGTATTGTCTCCGGTGTTGTTTTTGTATGCGTCTGCAACATTCAAAGCAACGCCCGTATGCGTGTCTGCAACATACTTTGTTTCGTCGTAATATTTTTTCAATGTCTGTTTGGTCATTGCATCGTCGGCATAGCCCGCATAGAATTCATCCTGAATAGTTTTGAGCAGCTGTTCCGGAACGGTATATTCGCCTTTGGCGGAAAGATCATTCATAAGAGAAGCGATAAGAGCATTGTCTTTTCCGCTTACGTAATAGAGGAGTCTTTCCAGATTGCTGGAGACGAGGATATCCATTGACGGAGAAATTGTCTTTGCAAGCTCGCGTTTTCTGTTGTATATGCCGGTGTTTATGAAATCGAACAATACGTTGTTGCTGTTTGAAGCGCAAATGAGCCTGTTAACGGGCAATCCGAGAATTTTTGCGTATTTTCCGGCAAGAATATCGCCGAAATTGCCTGTGGGAACAACAAAGTTTATTTTGTCGCCGAGCTTTATGGAGTTGTTTTCGACGAGTTTTTTGTACGCATAGAAGTAATACACGACCTGCGGAGCCAGACGGCCTACATTAATTGAGTTTGCGGATGAAAAATGCTTGTTGTTTGAACTGAGAAGCTCTTTTATCTGTGAGTCGGAGAATATTTTTTTTACGCCTGTCTGAGCGTCGTCAAAATCGCCCTTTATGCCGCATACGTAAGTGTTATTTCCCTGCTGTGTTGTCATCTGAGCCTTCTGAACAGTGCTTACTCCGCCTTCGGGGTAGAATACTATTATTTTGGTATTTTCCACATCGCAGAAGCCTTCAAGTGCGGCTTTGCCTGTATCGCCGGATGTTGCCGTAAGAATTACGGTTTCGGAGGAATCTCCGTTCATCTTTTTTGATGCGGTAACAAGTCTTGGTAGCATCTGGAGCGCGACATCCTTGAATGCGCAGGTAGGACCGTGGAAAAGCTCAAGAATCCAGTTGTCGCCTGCCTTTGCAACGGGTGTGACTTCATCGGTATCAAACTTGCTGTATGCAAGACGAACACATTCTTTCATTGTTTCGGCAGGAAAGTCGGGCAGGAGTATGCCGAGAATATATTCAGCCATTTCCGTGTAAGACATTGACATCATAGCTTTAATATCGGCTTTCATTTTATCTAGATCGCGCATCACAAAGAGTCCGCCGTCCGGTGCGAGTCCGGCAAGAACAGCCTCGGATGATGTTGCGAGTATGTCTTTATTTCTTGTGCTTTCGTACAAAGAGCTCATGGTTAACTACCATACCGTCCGATACAGTAACATCGGATACTGTGAGGCGGTATTTCCTTTCAGGTTATGAAAATTGTCTGCAAAAGCGAATTGTGGGGAACATGATATGTTCCGACATTTTTGCATATCATATATATAATACAACAAAAACGCATATTTTTCAAGCACTTTTTATGTAAAAATGCATTCATTGCGTGTTTATTTATAATGTCGGGCGTTTTTTTATTGCCGGACGGGAATATAGTGCGGAAAGGGTGTAATCAAATGGAAATTTATTGGAATATAATTCAGCTTTGTTGTTTTTCAAGGTGGATTTATGGTATAATAAATACAAGCGACGTAGTCGCTTTCTGTATTTGCTTTGCAAATACA
>CAJLXE010000146.1 GCA_905210525.1 uncultured Clostridia bacterium
ATTTTCATTATCGGCAGAAAAATTTTTTTGAAGGCGCAAAGGCTGTTTTGGCAAGGGACTATATGCCGGTTAAAACAAAAAACGGCATATATATCGTTCCGTTAAAATTCTTATTGACAAAAGCTCGGTGACAGAATTGTGCTATATGATAGGAATTTGGTTGATTTATTACTTTTAAACAATCATCTCGAAATACATATCAAAGAATATTTTGAATATGGAGTTAATTCTTTATACGTATTCTCAATTTTTTCGGACAATTTTAAAAGCTGATATTCAAAATTATGCCTTGAATAGCCGAAATAGTGATAGTTTTGAAAAAATTCATATTTTGAGACTATAACAGAAAAATCTTGAATGAAAGTGCGGGATTTTTTCTTTATTGATAATTCGATGACATAAAATGATCAAATTCAAACCGTACCCCTTGAAATAAAGACGGTTTTGTGCTATACTTTATTAGATAAGAAATTGATTGATTATATGTACGGTAAAGGGGTATACTTCGGCTATGGAACATAAAAAATTCAGCTATAAAAGTTTGGACGACGTAAAAAAAGAATGTGAAAGGCTGGGCATAGAGCTTCCGCTTTCGGAGGATACGGAAATTTTGGGGCAGCCGATAGACATACAGGGCAGATGCGTTGCGAACAGAATAATGATACAGCCTATGGAGGGCTGCGACGGCATAGAAGAGACGGGTGCTTTGGGAGAGCTTACAAAGCGCAGATATGACAGATTTGCGTCGAGCGGTGCGGGCACGGTGTGGTTTGAAGCGGTTGCGGTCGTTCATGAGGGCAGAGCAAATCCGAGACAGCTCTGGATAAACGATAAATCGTTCGACACGTTTGCTGAGGCAGTTGAGCACGTTAAAGAAAAAACAATGAAGCTTTACGGCTTTGAACCGCTTGTAATAATGCAGGCGACTCATTCAGGCAGACAGTCGAGACCGAATAATTCCGTTCATGAGCCTCTTATTGCTCAGCACAAGGAAATATTCGAGAAAAACAAACCTCTTTCCGACGACAGAATAATATCCGACGATGACATAAAAAAGACAGAAGCGGCATACGGCGTTGCGGCAAAGCTTGCAAAAGCTGCGGGCTTCGACGGTATTGACGTAAAAAACTGCCACGGCTACCTCAATAACGAGCTCATGACGGCATATGAACGAAAGGGCGAATACGGCGGAAGCTTCGAGAACAGAACAAGATTTTACTTTAACAGCATAGAATCCGCAAGAGCCGCTGTGGGAGACGATTTTATAATAACTTCCAGAATGAACATATATGACGGGTATGAATATCCGTGGGGAATAGGCGCGGATAAGAACGGCGGCAGCGAACCCGATCTTACCGAACCGCTCAGAATAGTGGATATACTTCATGATAAATACGGCTACAAGCTTTTTGATGTTACGATAGGTAATCCTTATTTCAATCCGCACGTAAACAGGCCGTACGATATGGGCGGATATGTTCCGCCGGAGCATCCGCTTGAGGGCGTGGCTCGCATGATGAAGTGCGTTGAGGCGGTTCAGAAGAGACATAAGGATATGGCTGTTGCCGGTTCGGCATTTACATATCTCAGACAGTTCTCGCCGATGCTTGCGGCAGGTGCGGTTAAAAACGGAGTATGTACACTTGCAGGCTTCGGAAGAATGGCGTTTGCGTATCCGGAATTTGCAAGAGATATTCTGAACGGCTGCTTTGATGCGAAAAAGACGTGTATTACCTGCGGAAAGTGTACAGAGCTTATGCGAGGCGATAAGCCTGCCGGCTGTGTTGTGCGCGACAGTGATACTTATTTGCCTATATATAAATCCATAAATAAATAATTAAAGCCGGAACGGAGGTATTGCACAATGAGTGAAATAAAAAAGGTTGCGGTTGTAACGGGCGCAAGAAAAGGTATCGGGCTTGGCATTGCCAAAGCGCTTACGGATGCAGGCTATGTTGTGGTGGCGTGCGGTACGGCTGCTTCGGCGGGAGACAATTTTATATGCGACTATGTTCCGTGCAACATTGCAAACAGCGGTGACAGAAAATATCTTCTTGATTGGGTTGTGAACAAGTATGGCAGAATCGATGTCCTTGTAAACAATGCCGGGGTTGCTCCGCAGGTTCGTATGGACGTGCTTGAAACGACGGAAGAAAGTTTTGAAAGAGTAGTGGGAATAAACTGCGAAGGCACGTTTTTCATGTGCCAGCTTTTTGCTAATGCCATGATAGAAATGCAGAAGCTCGGTCCGGAGGACTATAAGCCGAGAATAGTGAATATATCTTCTGTTTCGGCGTACACATCGTCAACGTCGCGCGGAGAATACTGTATTTCAAAGGCGGGAATTTCCATGGTTACGAAGCTTTTTGCGGATAGACTTGCGGAATACAATATTCCGGTTTTTGAAGTAAGACCGGGAATAATACTTACGGATATGACGGCGTGCGTAAAGGAAAAATACGACAAGCTTATATCCGAGGGAATAACGCCCACAAAGAGAATGGGACTGCCCGAGGATGTTGCAAAATGCGTTCTCGGTGCGTGCAGCGGACTGTTTGATTTCGGCACGGGAACGGTATTCAATGCCGACGGCGGATTCAATATAAGAAGGCTGTAATAATTCGATATAAAAATATCGTGAAATATTGAAATAAAGACCTATGACAGAAGAGAAAATAAGGATTTCGGGTAAAACCTTTGATTTATATAAGGTAGAAAACGTTGTGGTGGGGTCGGGCTGTGCGGCGTTTAACTGTGTGGACTGGCTTTATACGCTCGGCAAAACGGATACGGTTATAATAACCGAAGGCATAAATTCAGGCACATCCCGTAATGCCGGAAGTGATAAACAGACCTATTACAAGCTTTCGCTTGCCTCAGATGCAGAGGATTCCGTTGAACAAATGGCAATGACTCTTTTTTCGGGTAAAGGGGCGGACGGCGATATCGCGCTTGCGGAAGCTGCAAATTCGGTAAAATGCTTTATGAAGCTTGCCAATCTCGGCGTAGGGTTTCCCACAAACCGATACGGGGAATACGTGGGATACAAGACGGATCACGACCCGCGCTGCAGGGCAACGTCGGCAGGACCTCTTACGTCAAAGGATATGACTGAAGCACTGGAAAAAAGCGTGCGGTCCAAAAATATATGCATTAAGGACGGTATGCTCGCGGTAAAAATTGCGGTTAAAAACGGAAGAACGGTAGGTCTTGCGGCGATAAACACAAATAAACTTGATGAAAATTACGGCATAACGCTGTTTGTATGTAAAAATATAATACTTGCCACGGGCGGTCCTGCGGGAATATATAAAAATACGGTATATCCGGAGAGCCAGCACGGAATGAGCGGAATGGCTTTTGAGGCAGGCGCCGAAGCTGCAAATCTGCAGGAATGGCAGTACGGACTTGCTTCCGTTGATTTCAGATGGAACGTTTCGGGTACATATCAGCAGGTATTGCCGAGATATGTGAGCGTTGACGAAGACGGTACAGAGAGAGAGTTTCTTAAGGATTACATAGACAAAGATAAAATACTTCTTTATCAGTTCAGGAAAGGCTACCAATGGCCTTTTACGGAAGCCAATGTACCGGGTTCCTCCGAAATAGATATCGCGGTTCAGAAGGAGTGCGCGAAAAACAGAAAAGTATATATGGATTTTACGCAAAATCCCGATATATTTACGTGCGTTGAAGAGCTCCCCGAGGAGGCGGAGAAATATCTTGTTTCGTCGGGGGCGGTGCAGAGTACGCCTATTGAGCGTCTTATGCATATGAATCCGGCGGCGGTTGAACTGTATAAAAATAACGGCATAGATATAACGGTTCAGAAGCTGAGAATTGCCGTATGTGCCCAGCATTGCAACGGCGGAATTTCCGTTGACAGCAACTGGCAGACGAGAATAAAAGGACTTTATGTCGCAGGTGAAGCGGCGGGAACGTTCGGCGTACACAGACCGGGCGGTTCGGCGCTTAATTCCACGCAGGTGGGTTCCATGCGTGCGGCGGAGCATATTGCATATACGGAGAATGAGTCCGATGTTGACGGCAAACGGTGTGTTTTGGATGTCGGAGAGGAACTGTATGCGGTGATAGAAACGGCTCTGCGAGGAAAAGGCGAAAGCCGCAGGGAAGCGGAAAAACTCAAAGCAGATATGAGCGATTACGGAGCAAACCTGAGAAATGTTAATAAGCTTAAAGAAATAAAAATTCGTGCGGAAAAGCTTTTGACGGGTTTCTTTGATAAATATGAGCTTTGCGGAGTTTCGGGTATTCCCGATATGATGAGAAGCTATGATGCCGTTCGGACGACGTCGGCGGTAGCGGACGCAATGAAGCTTTCTGCCGAAAGATACGGCAACAGAGGATCGTGTATGACAGATAATAATGCGGATATTGCCGACAGGCATGAGGATGAAAACTGCGTTGTTATGACATACATTGAAAACGGTGTGGCAAATTCATATGTAAGACCGGCAAGGAGCATACCCGAGCGTGACGGCTGGTTTGAAACGGTATGGGCGGATTATAAGGAAAGAACAGGAAAATAAAGGCACTATGATTGCGGAGTATATGGAATGAAAAAATTATTTACTGCGGATATGCTGGCAAAAGCGGCTATAATTGCGGCGGTTTACTGTGCACTTACGATTGCGCTGCCTATGCTTAGTTACGGTCTTGTACAAATAAGGTTTG
>CAJLXE010000147.1 GCA_905210525.1 uncultured Clostridia bacterium
TATATCCGCCTGCAAAAATTGAAGATTCAAGTGCGATGCTTTCTCTTTCAAGAGACAACATAATTAAGGCTGACGATATAGAATATGTGACGTTTGAAGGCATAACATTCAAGGGAAACAGAAACGATGCTGTTGTTATAAACGGCAACCACTGTGTTATCAAAAATTGCCGACTTGTGGACATATGCGGTTGGGCAATAAAGATGAAGGGCGAAAACAATATTGTATATGGCTGTGACGTTTCAAGAACGGGTGAAGGCGGTATATCGCTTGAGGGCGGAGACAGAGATACTCTTACTCATGCGAATAATATTGCCGAAAATAACTATGTACATGATTGGTCAGAACTTTTCAGAACATATCATGCCGGAATTGCGGTAAGCGGCTGCGGAAACATAGTAAGACACAATGAACTTGCTAATTCGCCGCATCTTGCTATAACGCATCCGGGCAATGAACATCTTGTGGAATACAATTATCTTCACGAAGTAGTTCAGGAATCTCACGATGCGGGAGCTATATATACAGGACTTGACGGCGCTGCGCACGGCACTGTTACGAGGTACAATTTCCTTAAAAATGTAGGCAATGACAAGTATTTTCCGTGCGGAATATATTGGGATGATACCCTCTCAGGTCAGACGGCATACGGAAATGTGCTGTATAATGTTACAGGCAAGGCGTTTCTTGTAGGAGGCGGAAGAGATAATGTTGTTTTCAATAATATAATGATAAACAGCGAATATCCTATTCTTTTTGACGACAGACTGCGCGACGGTATGCTTAATAACGGTTGGTTTAAGGGCTTTGGCAACATGATAAACACTGTTCGCAAACATCCCGTAGACAGTGAACCTTGGAAATCGCGTTATCCGCATTTGTCCATGATAAAGGGCGAAGATGCGGATCCGGAGGACATTGATTACGCGGCAAATCCGTCTTATGCGGTTGTTAAAAACAATGTATGCGTGTGCAAGGAAGAATGGGGATTCTTTATAGCGGATTCTGTTAAAAAATTCGGTACAGTAGAGAACAATCTTCTTTATTCGGATGAATCGGAGTGCATAGCAAACGAGAAATTTGAATTGAAACCTGAAGTTAAGGAAAAGCTTCCGGAATTTGAGCCTATTCCGTTTGACAAGATAGGCAGATATAAAGATTGATGGTGTAAAAAACCGACATGTTTATTAAAAGCATGCCGGTTTTTTTATTTGGTTGGTTTTATAACAATTCTGATCAGAAGTCTACTTCTGTATCATAGTAACAACACTTGAGTAATTTTTCCATTTCTTCAACACTGGGTTGACGCGGATTGGAACCTGTGCAAGCATCACCGATTGCATTTACTGCAATATCGTGCAAACGCTCAAGGAATACGTTTTCGGGAACAAAACCCTGTTCACACGGATAACTGTCTGCACCGTAATTCTTGATGCAATGAGGAATGTTGAGTTCATCGTTCATTTTGCGCAGATATGCGATCAGCAGTTTGATTTTTCCTTCTGTTGTGTTGCCGCCCAGTTTCATAAAGTCTGCAATTTCGGCATAACGCTTTGCAGCAGTCTCATTTTTTGCGTTGAATGCAATTACTTTGGGCAGGTACATTGCGTTTGCTGCACCGTGAATGATGTGCGCACCGTAATCTGCAAATGCAGCGCCTGTTTTATGTGCCATAGAGTGAACGATTCCCAAAAGTGCATTTGAAAATGCCATTCCGGCAAGACACTGTGCATTGTGCATAGCATCTCTCTTTGACATATCACCGTTGTATGAATTTACAAGGTCGTTTTGAATCATCTTTATTGCATGAAGCGCAAGCGGATCTGTATAATCTGAATTTGCAGTAGAAACATATGCTTCAATAGCATGAGTCATTGCATCCATACCCGTGTGAGCAACAAGCTTTTTAGGCATTGTCTCGGCAAGATCGGGGTCAACGATAGCAACGTCAGGCGTGATTTCAAAATCTGCAATAGGATATTTTATACCTTTTTTATAATCTGTGATAATGGAAAATGCGGTTACTTCCGTAGCTGTACCCGATGTAGACGATATAGCACAGAAATGTGCTTTACGACGCAGACTCGGAATACCAAAGACCTTACACATTTCTTCAAATGTTATTTCCGGATATTCATATTTGATCCACATAGCTTTTGCCGCGTCGATAGGAGATCCGCCGCCCATTGCTATAATCCAGTCAGGCTCAAATTCAAGCATAGCCTCTGCGCCCTTCATAACTGTTTCAACAGACGGATCCGGTTCTATGCCTTCAAAAAGCTTAACTTCCATGCCGGCTTCTTTTAGATATTCCACAGCTTTGTCGAGAAAACCAAAGCGCTTCATTGAGCCGCCGCCTACGCAAATCATTGCTTTTTTACCTTTAAAAGTCTTGAGAGCTTCCAATGCGCCCTTTCCGTGATACAAATCGCGGGGAAGAGTAAAACGTGTCATAACAAACACCTCCGGTTTTTATATTTATTCTGTGCATGATTGTCTTTTTTATTCGGACAACCTTAAATTACATTATTATAATAGCACTTTTTTTATCGATTGTAAACTGCAAAAAAAGCATATCGATATTACTTAAATGATATATTAAACTCAAATATACAAGACCGCATTTTATATTGAAAAAACTCCGTTTTATATCGAAAAAACGGAGTTAATATTTATTGATTTATCTGTTTGATACGGCTCAGATGATTCTTACCTTTATGACGCCTTCGATTGTTTTGAGAATACTTTCGATATCCTTATGGAGGTCATCATCTATATCGATTATTGTGTATGCAAATTCGCCTCTGCTTTGATTTGCCATGCCTGCGATATTTATATTGTATTTTGAAAGAGCCTGTGTAAGACTGCTTACCATATTAGGCGTATTTGTATGATATATCGTTATTCTTTGAAGGCCTGTATAATTAAGCTCGCAGTTCGGGAAGTTAACGGAATTTGTGATGTTGCCTGTTTCGATATAATTGATTATTTCGTTTACAGCCATACGTGCGCAGTTATCTTCCGATTCCGGCGTAGAAGCGCCCAAATGAGGTATAGCTACTATTTTCTCATTTGAAAGCATATCGGAGGAGGGGAAATCTGTTGCGTAACGTTCAACTGTGCCGTTCTCAATAGCTGCGAACAAAGCGTCGTTTACAACCAGCTCGCCTCTTGAGAAGTTCAAAAGACGCATTCCCTTTTTGCATACGGAAAACATCTTTTCATTGAAAAGTCCCTTTGTTGAGGGCAATACCGGTACGTGGATCGTAACGTAATCACATTGCGGAAGCATTGCTTCAAGCGTTGCAGAGTAAGATACCTTTCTTGAAAGCATCCATGCATTTTTTACTGTGATAAACGGATCATAGCCTATTACGTTCATTCCGAGAGCGCTTGCAGCGTTTGCTACCATGGCGCCTATTGCTCCAAGACCTATAACTCCGAGCGTTTTGCCCATTATTTCGGGACCTACGAAAGCAGATTTATTTTTTTCGATTGTTTTGGATATATCTTCCTGACCCTCAAGCGTATGTACCCAGTTTATGGATTCGTTGATTTTTCTTGACGTCATAAGAAGAGCCGCTATAACAAGCTCTTTAACGGCGTTTGCGTTTGCTCCGGGAGTGTTAAAAACGCAGATACCTTTTTTAGAGCAGATATCAAGAGGAATATTATTTACGCCTGCACCTGCTCTTGCGATTGCAATGAGGTTCTGAGGAAACTCAACGTCATGGAGAGCTGCCGAACGAACCAAAGCTGCGTCATAATCTTCAAAATCCTTGGAAACGCTGTATTTTTGCGGATCGAGAAGCTTAAGTCCCTCATCGGATATATTATTGAAAATTTTTATATTTTTCATTCTGTACTACCTTAAATTCCTTTCTTATGAAACCGGATTAAATAACTGCCTATTACTTGTTCTCAGCTTCAAAGTTCTTCATGAACTCTACCTGATGTGGATGAAGATTCTGCAGGGAAAAGGTATCCACTGCACATTCCTTTGCATCAAAACAAACTGGAATTCCCTGTACCGCCCCGATATAGTCAACAGTACTTTTTTTCTCAAAGTAAGCTAAGGTAATATGACGAGATTCCTTGTCAAAGCGGACAGGAGTTATCGGTGTCGGAATCTTCTGGATAAGAGCTAAGCCTTTGTCTTTGTACTTTTGGTTTGCGTAATTGATTAGTTCTTCTAATACCGAACCTCGAAGTCCTCTTGAGTTCCAGGTAGCCATTTTATTATTCCCTTCTGCTCTTTCTTATTTTCTCTGTTCGTGCATTTTCAGTTTTCTTATTAGTTGTCCTTCCTGTTCGTGTATTCCCAGCTCTTTTATTATCAGTTTCTCGGTTCTTAGCCTCGTTCTCATAAGAAAGTTCAGGAACTTCCAGTCCCCATCTTGTCTGCACCTTATGAAAAACTTCTGGTACCGGGTCAATGATATGCAAGCCGGAAAGTTCTCCTGTTCCTTCTGGAACAACCAGTTCATAACTATGCAAGAGCTGATAATTCACACCATCTTTCCACTTGATCTGGTTGTTAAAATCACGATTTCCATATTTGTAATCACCAAATACTGGATGTCCGACAGATGCCAGATGTCCCCTGATCTGATGGCTCTTTCCTGTGATAAGACGGATTTTTAAGAGGCTTGCTTTATCAGTACTTTTTAAAACCTTATATTCTG
>CAJLXE010000148.1 GCA_905210525.1 uncultured Clostridia bacterium
CCATTGAACATATGCGGAAGAGGTATATAATCTTCTGTTTCAAAAATTATGCCTTCTTCTTTAAGCAGAGGTATCAGATCCTCAAGTCCCGTAACCTGTATTGCGAGATGCTGGAATGCGCCGTCGCCTTCACCGTCACAAATTCCTGCAGGCTGCTGAATAACTTCCATTATTATGTCTACACACATAAGGAAAACTATCTTCATAATGCCTTCAGGCTTTTCCATTTCAAATTCCTCTATTTTCTGAAAGCCGAGTATATTTGTATAGAAGTCAACTGTTTTATCGATATCCTTTGTATACAGGGCAAAGTGTCCCAATCCCTCAAGTGTAGGTCCGCAATCCTCGCAATGGCAATTACAATTTCCCATTTCATTTCTCCTTTTGATAAATTATATTTACTTCAACATAAAAATATTGAATTTTATGTTTTAAATAATATTTGAGTGCAATATATGCGTCAATAAGATTATATCACTTAACGTTCGCATATATTCTCGTCGGCATAACGAAACCGCCTTTGTTGCTTGTTTCAACAGTGGGCATTTGTCCGTATGTATTATCTCCGTATGTATATAAATGTTTTCTTGCGTCGAGATAAAACTTTGACGCGCCCATACCGTAAAATGCAGATGCCTCACCTATTTTCACAAGAGACGGCGCAGTAACGGCAACGCTTGTATTTTCGGTATAAAGCTCATTGGTTGTATTTGTGCCACAGGCATAAACTTTATTTTCGGTTGTGAGGAAGAATACCGTACTGTTACTGTCACGTCCGCAAATGCTTTTTATCTTTATATTACCGTCAAACGGTACTTTAGTAAGAGCGGCTGCAGTTGCCAATGTGCTGTTCAGCCCAAGAACACCGTTTGTATTCTGCCCGCAAACATATACATCTCCGTCCGATGACAACGCAAATAAATTATGTCCCGCCGTTGTCAGGCTTGTAAATGACGCCGTACTGTCTATCCTGTTGACTGCTCCAAGCGAATCTATGTAGCCCAACTCGTAATATTCGTTATACGAGCACCCGTAAATTTGTCCGCTGTCGGAAATCATATATGTAGCAGTCGGGCTTGTTTCTATTTTTGTGGCAAACACATCGGTCTCGATTTTTCTGAAATCGGGATAAAAGCGTCCTTTGAAGTTTTCAGACAAATCATATCCGAGCTGACCGTAATTGTACCCGAGAGTATAAACAGTTCCCTTTTTGGTAAGTACCGCAATATGATTTGTATTTACAGATATATCCGTAACTATTTCAGTAAACGAAAATTTTTTATATGTAAAATTATCATCTGTTGTCGTAAGTGAGCCGCTGTCCCAACTCGAAAGATCTCCCCATATATAAACATTGTTCGTATCGCTTACAGCCGCAGCTATGGTGCCGTCGGCAGATATAAGTTTTATGCGTTCGGGCAACTTAACATGAACCACATAATCATATTTATTGGTATCGCCTTGTCCGAGAAGTCCGTAATCGTTACATCCCGACGCAAGAACCGCCGCATTGTTCATAATAAAAAATACGTTTGTGTCTGTACTGTATATGGTTTTAATCGATGATTTCTTCAGAAGTGATATCCTTGCCGCCTTAGCTTCAAGCTTTCCCGTATCCGGGTCGGTATATCCGGGAGCAAGACTGCATCCCGTAAGTGCAATCAATGCAAATATCACTATAAATAATTTCAAGCAATGTATATGAAATGATTTATTCATAAATCCTCCCATTGTTAAACAAACAAATCCAACACATATATAATACCATATAATTATTAACAAAATATTAAGTCATGCCGAATTTAGCAGAAAAGTGCAAATAAAAAAAGAATTTGCCGAAATTGTCACAGGCATCATGTTTTAATGCAATACAGTATATACAAAACGCAAAACCCGGCACGATGACGAACATCATGCCGGACAGTTTTGTCAACCGGTATATTTCATTTTTGTAGCTATGCCTCCGCGTATATGACGTTCGGCTTTATTTTTATCGAGAATATCTTTTACCTGTTCCCAGATGGAAAGATCAATCTTTTCCAGGCGTTCGGAAACGTCCTTGTGTACCGTGCTTTTGCTCACCTTGAAAACGTTTGCCGTCTTTCGGACCGTTGCACCGGACTCTATTATATACTGTGCTATATCCAATACACGCTGCTCAATATAATCCTTCATATCAAAAATCCTCCTGTATAGATTAGGACATCTATACTTTAAGATATGCGGCTGACGGCTGTGTCATTCATGTTTTATTTTGCAAATGAGTACGGATTTACAGATAAACTGTCTTTTATAACTTCAAAATGAATATGAGTAGGCATATGTGCTTCAAACGGAAGTGTTTCGGCAACAGTTCCGAGCGACTGGCCTTGTGCTATCAGCTCATCCTTTTTTACGGACGCTTTTTCCAGACCGCGGTAAAGGGTATAAAATTCACCTGTATGCTTCACAAGTATGGATGTACCGTAAATATCGTCTTCTGTTATGCTTACAACGATTCCATTTGCGGCAACAGGAACCGCATCACCCTTGTTGCATGAAAAATCAAGACCTACGTGACATGACCATTCATTAAGTGTATCCGAATATACAGCTTCCTCGTTTGAGTATTCTGTTATTACTGTTTGCTTGGCAAACGGCAAAACAACAGAAAACTCGTTTTTGGGCTGACTGTCAACGTCTGTGCTTCCCGGAGTAGGCGTAGGCACAGGGGCGGGAGTATTTTCGGCAACCTTGCCCGGAGTAGGCGTAGCAGGATTGTTCGGTTTTTGAGTGGGGTTTGGCTTATTACTGTTGTGCGGTTTTTCTGTAGGAATTGCTTCTGCCGCTTCCGACGGAGCCGGAGCCGGATTATCCGGATCGGAATGAGGCAGGCTGAGTATTGTAATAGCGCAAATGGCTATCAATACTACCGCAAAAATTCCATAAACAGAATTTTTTGATATGAATTCCGCAAATTTAGTCTTTTTTGATTTTATAAACTTTGTTTCATCATCTGTTTTTTTCATTTCTATTATCCTTTCTGAATAGTTGACGATAATAGTTTTGACAGATTTATGAATTTTATACAATTTGTTTAGTTTATAAAATATTTATCGTAATTTACAGATATGCATTTATGCCGTCACAGTGCAAAGCTTCTGACGTCTACATCTATATAGTAATGCGTCAGTATCGACATAAACGAATCACCCTGTTTTGCCATGTAATTTGCACCCAACTGACTCATTCCCACACCGTGCCCGTATCCGTATACTTCTATCAATATGTAGTCATCAAAAAATGTAATGTGAAAATCCGCGGATCTTAACTGAAATGCAGTTCTTATCTGTGTTCCCTTCACGCTTTGTCCGTTGAACGATACGGACTTTACTCTTCCGCCGTCCGTGCGGGTTATTTCAATCGAACTTTTCAATTCGTTTTCATTTATCTTTATGCCGAGCTTAGAATAAAGAGTATCCGCAAATTCTTTCGGGCTTATTTTTACATAGCTGTAATATCCCGACGCCGTTTCTTCTCCGGGACTTTCCACGCTTTTGTAGTACGGAAGATTTCTTACAAATACATCCTGGCACGCGTCTGTATAGCCGTTGCTTGTGGAAAAATAAAAAACAGTAATAGGCGCATCGTTATACAGCATGACAAGCGAATCGGTCTGCTCCACCGCCGCTGTTATTTTTGCATATTTTTCTTCAAACTGTGATCCCCAATTCTTTTTCATACGTTCTACCGATACAAATGCTTGACAGCACCCGAAATATGTACATACATGCGCCGCTGCATTGCTTGAGCATGACGACCTCAAATGAGAAACCGTAAACGTTCTTGCTGCCACTGCCTGCGCCTTAAGTGCTTCAAGTTCAAATGTTGCAGGCATTTCGCCGGCAACGGCACATATAACATAATCATGTAATGTCATATTCATAACATTCCCTGAGCCTTTATCATACACCTTTACAGTAACATCCTTGTCCTTAAGCTTTTCAGGAACCGCTCCCGTATTTGTATCTGCCGCAACATCTCTGTCCTTTACGGTTATAATTTCATTCGGAGTTTGTTCGGGTACTTGCGGATTATCTTTTACTTCAACATTTACATTTTCCGTTGGTGCCGGAGATTCTGCGTCCGGCAACGGTACGTTGGTATTTGCAAATGCCGCAGCTATATTTATGTACATACTCACGGTAAACGGTATTATAAATCCAAAAATAATCAATATGTTTATGACTTTAAATTTCATTTTCATAGCAATTTCCTTTCTTCTCGTATGGCAGTAATTACAGTTTTTATTCGTGTCCGGACAACAAAATCCTTTTGCAGGGTGTAATTTATTATATTAATCATTTTCAGAATTATTACTTCGGCGCCGAAATAAACTCTTCAGGAGGCATATTTTAACAAAAAATTTTAATTTAATTGTTTTTCTTTTAAAAAACGCTTGCATTTTTCGGATTATTGTTATATAATTTTCATGTTAACACAACAATACCGTCAGATAAGTGTTTTGTTGCAGTATTGAAGCATTATATTTACCGTGGCGGAAAAACGAAAGGAAAAATGTGTATGTTTAAACTTAAAGAACACAACACAACGGTGAAAGCCGAAATCATCGGCGGTTTGACAACATTCTTCGCAATG
>CAJLXE010000149.1 GCA_905210525.1 uncultured Clostridia bacterium
CGGCTACGCCGTCTATATTTATTATAACATAATTCTTCCTTGAGAAATAATGAAAGAGAATTATGTTTCAACAAAATCTTCCTTGAGAATTGATTAATTTGATTTTATTATAACATAATTCTTGATTGAAAAACAATAGAATATTTGCCTGTACGCAGTTATTTTAAAATGTGATATATCAGTTATTGATTTATACTCGGATATGTGTTAAAATAATTACAATAAACATGAAATGCGAGGATATAAATGTCAGACATAAATAAAGAAACGGAAGCGCGATACACAGAGCGCGCCCGGGAGCTTGTTATGCGCATGACTCTTGAAGAAAAGGTCAGTCAGATGCTTCACAATGCTCCTGCCATACCGAGGCTCGGAATAAAAGAATATAACTGGTGGAACGAAGCGCTTCACGGCGTTGCGCGTGCGGGTATAGCGACTGTTTTTCCGCAGGCGATAGGCCTTGCAGCCATGTTCGACGAAGAATTTCTTAAAAAAGTTGCCGACGCAATATCAACGGAAGCAAGAGCTAAGTTCAACGAACAGCAAAAGCACTCGGATTGCGGACTTTACAAGGGGCTTACAATGTGGTCTCCGAATGTAAATATTTTCAGAGATCCGCGCTGGGGCCGCGGACATGAAACATACGGCGAGGACCCGTATCTTACGTCAAGAATGGGCGTTGCGTTTGTAAAAGGACTTCAGGGCGACGACAAAAAATACCTTAAAACCGCGGCTTGCGCAAAGCATTTTGCGGTACACTCGGGTCCGGAATCACTCAGACACGTTTTTGACGCAAGAGTGTCAAAGCAGGATATGTACGAAACGTATCTTCCCGCATTTCACGCCTGCATAAAGGAAGCGGGCGTTGAGGGCATAATGGGCGCATATAACAGAGTCAACGGCGAAGTCTGCTGCGGAAGCGAATATCTGCTTACAAAGCTTCTGCGCACAAAGTGGGGCTTTGAAGGTTATATGACGTCGGACTGCTGGGCAATAAAGGATTTTCACGAGAATCACATGGTGACGGATACTCCTGAGGAATCCGTTTCGCTTGCGGTAAAGAACGGATGCGACCTCAACTGCGGTTGTATATATCCGTATCTTGTGCAGGCGGTAAAGGACGGATATATATCGGAGGAATGTATAAATGATTCGGTTGTGCGCCTGTTTACGACAAGAATGAAGCTCGGAGAATTTGATGAGCAAACGCCTTATTCCTCAATACCGTACAGTGTTGTGGATTCTGAGGAAATGCAGGCTCTTAATCTTGAAGCGTCGAAAAAGAGCATGGTACTGCTCAAAAACAAAAACGGAATACTGCCTCTTGATAGGACAAAAATCAAAACACTCGGAATTATAGGTCCCAATGCCGACAGCAGAAAGGCGCTTGTAGGTAATTACGAGGGTACGGCGTCAAGATATGTAACCGTATCCGAGGGTATACAGGATTATCTTTCGGGAAGCGGCATCAGAATATACATGAGCGAAGGCTGTGATATATGTGCCGACCGGGTGCAGTCCCTTGCAGAGGCAAACGACAGACTTTCGGAAGTAAAGACAGTGTGCGAACAGAGCGACGTTATTATAGCGTGCTTCGGACTCAACGCGGATCTTGAGGGCGAAGAAGGAGATCAGAGCAATCAGTTTTCAAGCGGAGACAAGGTCGGGCTTAAATTGCCGGGCTTGCAGGCGGATATAATAAAAGCAATATACGAATCGGGCAAGCCGTCAATTCTCGTAATGCTTTCGGGAAGTGCGCTTGACCTGAGAGAAGCGGACGAAAATATGGATGCGGTAATACAGGCATGGTATCCGGGCGCACTGGGCGGCATGGCAGTTGCGGAGCTTTTGTTCGGTGAATACAGTCCTGAGGGAAGACTGCCGGTTACATTTTACCGTTCGGATGAGGATTTGCCTGATTTTGAGGATTATTCGATGAAAAACCGCACGTACAGATATATGTCGGCAAAGCCCTTGTATCCTTTCGGGTACGGACTCGGCTATACCGATTTTGATATAGAGTCCGTCCGGTGCGATACCGAAAATATAACTCGGGACGGAGTGACGGTAAAAGCAACAGTAAAAAACGTCGGTAATTACGACGGCGCAACGGCAATACAGGCGTACGTCAAAGTACAGCGCGCGGACGCGCCCAATCCTCAGCTTAAAGGAATTGAAAAAGTGACGCTTAAAAAGGGCGAAAAAACCGAAATTACGCTCAGTCTCGGAGCGGAAGCGTTTGCGCTGTGGGATGAGGAAGGTAATTTCAGCGTGAAAAAGGGCGGCTGCGAACTGTATATAGGCGAATATCAGCCGGATATCAGAAGCTTTGAGCTTACGGGTAAAAAGCCTTACGTAATAAAGCTTTTTGCCGACATGGATATAAACATAGACAGTGTCGTATAAAAATACGCTTGTACATATAATCAGTTAATGTAAATTTATTGTGTCAATTAAAGAAAGGATTTGAATTATGAATAATATACCGGAAATAAAAGTCGGCATAGTAGCGGTATCGAGAGACTGCTTCCCGGAGAGTCTTTCCGTAAATCGTCGCAAAGCGCTTGTTAAGGCTTTGCATGAAAAATATCCGGGCGACGATATATACGAATGTCCTGTATGCATTGTTGAAAGCGAAATACATATGCTTGCGGCTCTTGAAGACATAAAAAAAGCAGGCTGTAACGCGCTTTGTGTGTATCTGGGAAATTTCGGTCCCGAAATATCGGAAACCATGCTTGCACAAAAGTTTGACGGAACTGTAATGTTCTGTGCTGCGGCTGAGGAATCCTCAGACAGGCTTACGGGCGATCGCGGAGACGCTTACTGCGGTATGCTCAACGCGAGCTACAATCTCAAGCTGCGCAATGTAAAAGCATATATTCCCGAATATCCCGTAGGCGACGCAAATGACTGTGCGGACATGATTCATGAATTTATACCGATAGCAAGAGCGGTTGAAGGTCTTAAGAATCTGAAGATAATATCGTTCGGTCCGCGGCCCATGAATTTTCTTGCGTGCAACGCGCCAATAAAACAGCTCTACAATCTCGGCGTTGAAATAGAAGAAAATTCGGAGCTTGACCTGTTTGAAGCGTTCGGAAAGCACGAGGGCGACGAGCGTATTCCGTCTGTTGTAAAGGATATGGAAAACGAACTCGGCGCGGGCAACAAAAAGCCCGAAATTCTCGCCAAGCTCGCTCAGTACGAGCTTACTCTTCTCGATTGGGCAGAGGCTCACAAGGGCAGCAAAAAATACGTTGCGATAGCGGGAAAATGCTGGCCTGCATTTCAGACGCAGTTCGGCTTTGTGCCGTGCTATGTAAATTCGCGCCTTACGGGAATGGGCATACCGGTATCCTGTGAAGTGGATATTTACGGATGTCTTTCGGAGTTCATAGGAAGCTGTGTCACAAAGGACGTGGTTACGCTGCTTGACATAAACAATACGGTTCCGAGAGATATGTATGACGAAAGCATAAAGGGAAAGTTTGATTATAAGTTTACGGATACGTTCATGGGCTTCCATTGCGGCAATACGTGCTCAAAGAAGCTTTGCAATCCCACAATGAAGTATCAGATGATAATGGCGAGGTCTTTGCCGGTTAAAGTGACGAACGGTACTCTTGAGGGAGATATTGTTCCGGGAGATATTACTTTTTACCGTTTGCAGTCAACGGCGGACAATCATCTGCTTGCGTATATCGCACAGGGCGAGGTTCTGCCGATTGCGACAAAATCGTTCGGCAGCATAGGCGTATTTGCGATAAAGGAAATGGGAAGATTTTACAGACACGTTCTTGTGGAAAACGGATTCCCGCATCACGGCGCGGTTGCTTTCGGACACTGCGGGAAAACGCTTTTTGAAGTATTCAAATATCTGGGCGTTGAAGAAACAGGTTATAACAAACCCGAAAACGATAAATATAAAACGGAGAATCCATTCTGATGTATTATATAGGAATTGACCTTGGCACAAGCTCTGCAAAAGGCATACTTGTTGATAAAAAAGGCAATATTTTAAACGAAAAAAGCGTTGAATATCCTGTTTTGCGTCCGCATGACGGCTGGAGCGAACAGAATCCGTGCGACTGGCTTTCGGCGGCGGAAAATATTCTTGCGCAGCTTTCCCACGGAATAACGGAGGAAATAGCGGGCATATCATTCGGCGGACAGATGCACGGTCTTGTGCTTCTTGACGAAAACGATAATGTCATACGTCCGGCGATACTCTGGAATGACGGAAGAACGCAGAAGCAAACGGATTACCTCAATAATGTCATAGGGAAAAAGCGACTGTCGGAGCTTACGGCAAATATAGCATTTGCGGGCTTTACCGCCCCGAAAATACTGTGGGTGAAGGAAAACGAACCGCAGAATTTCGGCAGAATATCCAAGATAATGCTGCCGAAGGATTATCTGGCGTATATGCTGACGGGGGTATTTTCCACGGATTATTCGGATGCATCGGGTATGCTTCTTCTTGACGTGAAAAATAAATGCTGGTCCGAGGAAATGTGCGATATATGCGGAATAACAAAAGATATGCTTCCGAAGCTTTACGAAAGCTATGACGTTATAGGCAGACCGCATAAAAAGTACAATCTGCCGAACGCGGTTGTTACGGCGGGC
>CAJLXE010000150.1 GCA_905210525.1 uncultured Clostridia bacterium
TTTTGTTAATTTTTTATGGAAATTCCAAGAAAATCCATACCGTTACAGTCAATGTGCATATTTTTGTCATGTATTATAAGTATGAAATTATTACTGTCAATACATACCCGTCCGCAAAGGCAATTTCAAGCCTTCCGTGCATACATAAATAACAATTTCAACACATTTAATTATTTACCGTTTTTGTTTTTTTATTGCATACCTCAAAAAACTTTTTTGAAATCCGAAACGGAATTGTCAATATACACCATAACAGCAAAGCACCATGAGCTTGTACCCCATGGTGCCGTTTATTTATTCAATACAGTGTATCTGTTCGTTATTTGTTCTGTATTTTATCGTCTATTGCCGCAGCAGCCGTTTTGCCTGCTCCCATTGCAAGAATTACCGTTGCCGCACCCGTTACGGCATCGCCGCCCGCATACACGTTTTCGCGTGACGTCAAACCGTTTTCATCCGCAACTATACAGCCCTTAGGAGTTGTCTCGAGACCCTTTGTTGTAGATTTTATAAGAGGATTCGGCGATGTGCCGAGCGACATTATAACGCAGTCTACATCAAGCACAAATTCGGAATCCGGTTTTACGATAGGTCCGCGTCTGCCGGAAGCGTCAGGTTCGCCAAGTTCCATTTCAACGCATTTTACAGCACGTACGTTTCCGTTTTCGTCCGCAAGTATTTCAACCGGATTTGAAAGCAATTTAAATATAATGCCTTCTTCCATTGCGTGTTCGACTTCTTCACGTCTTGCGGGGAGCTCTTCCATTCCGCGTCTGTAAATTATATAAACCTCTGCTCCGAGACGTTTAGCACATCTTGCGGCGTCCATTGCAACGTTTCCGCCGCCTACAACCGCCGCTGCCTTAGGATGCTGTATAGGTGTGGCGCTGTCCTCTCTGTAAGCCTTCATGAGGTTTATTCTTGTAAGGAATTCGTTTGCAGAATAAACGCCCTTGCAATTTTCCCCGGGTATATTCATGAACATCGGAAGTCCGGCACCTGAGCCTATGAAAACAGCTTCAAAGCCGTATTTTTCCTGAAGTTCATCTATGGATATGGTCTTGCCTATGACCACGTTTGTTTCTATGTGTACACCGAGTTCCTTAAGTCCGTCTATTTCTTTCTGAACTATCGATTTCGGGAGACGGAATTCCGGAATACCGTATACGAGAACGCCGCCCGCTGTGTGAAGCGCCTCAAAAACAGTAACATCGTATCCTTTTTTCGCAAGATCGCCCGCGCACGTAAGTCCGGACGGACCCGAACCTATAACCGCTACCTTGTGACCGTTGCTTGCAGGCTTTTCAGCATGGTTGTCCGAATGTGCGTTATGCCAGTCTGCCGCAAAGCGTTCAAGTCTGCCGATTGCAACAGGTTCGCCCTTTATTCCCCTTACGCATTTGCTTTCGCACTGCGTTTCCTGCGGACATACACGTCCGCATACCGCAGGAAGAGAGCTCGACTTTGATATAATATTATACGCCTCTTCAAATTCGCCTTCCGCTATTTTTGCGATAAAATCCGGAATATATATCTTAACCGGGCATCCGCCGACACAAGGCTTATTTTTGCAGTGAAGGCATCTCTTTGCCTCATCTATCGCCTGTTCTTCCGTGTAACCGAGCGTTACTTCCTTAAAATTTTTATTTCTCACATCCGGAGCCTGCGACGGCATCTCGTTTTTTTTCAATGACATATTAGGCATATTACTTTACCTCCGCCTTAAAAAGATTGCACGTATCTTCATGCGCCTTACGTTCAAACTGTCTGTACATGGCACTTCTTGACATAGCTTCATCAAAATCAATCTCGTGACCGTCAAACTCAGGACCGTCAACACACGCAAATTTTGTTTTTCCGCCAACAGTGAGTCTGCAGCCTCCGCACATACCCGTTCCGTCTATCATTATGGGGTTCATTGACGCTACTGTTTTTATGCCGTATTCTTTTGTAAGCTTGCATACAAACTTCATCATGATAAGAGGTCCTATCGTTATGACCTCGTCATACTTTTCACCGCTTTCTATCAGCTTTTTCAGCGCGTCCGTAACAAGGCCTTTTTCGCCGCAGCTTCCGTCGTCGCTCATGAGTACAAATTTAGAGCTTGCCGCTCTGAACTCGTCTTCCAGTATAACAAGATCCTTCGTTCTGAATCCTACTATGGAATGAACCTCGCAACCGTGTTCATGAAGCTTCTTTGCTACCGGATATGCTATCGCGCATCCTACGCCGCCGCCAACTACCGCAACCTTCTTCTTGCCCTCAGTTTCGGTAGGTTTGCCGAGAGGTCCCACAAAATCGTGTATGCTGTCCCCTGTATTCAAATGGTTGAGTTTCTCCGTTGTCGCACCCACTATCTGAAAAATTATCGTAATCGTGCCCTTCTCACGGTTAAAGTCGGCTATCGTCAAAGGTATTCTCTCACCGTTTTCGTCCACGCGCAGTATTATAAATTGTCCCGGTTCGGCTTTTGCAGCTACCAACGGAGCATCTATTTCCATAAGCGTTACAGTCGGATTCAATTCTTTTTTGTTAATTATTTTATACATAATAATTACCGCCGCTTTTGCAATACGGTATTGTAATGCAAAGCTTTCCTTTCTTTTAATATTTATTAAAACATGATTTCAGTCATGTTGTTTTTTTACTTTATGCTGCGGTCAAAATAACAATATTATTCCTCAGTTTCTTCTTTTACCTCAACCTCCGGAAGTTCCTCCAACGAAGATATTCCGAATGTTTTGAGAAATTTAGGCGTCGTTACATACAGAAACGGTTTTCCGGGAACATCCTTTTTGCCCGCCTGTTCTATAAGCCCGAATTCAAGAAGCTTTTTAACCGCATAATCGCACTTTACGCCGCGCACGTATTCTATCTCCGCCCTTGTTATGGGCTGTTTGTAAGCTATTACCGCCACGGTTTCCACAAGCGATGTCGGAAGCTGTTTTTTTCTGTCCACGCCCGTAAACTTATCTATCCATACCGAATATTCGGATCTTGTAACAAGCTGATAATTATCCGCAAGACATATTATCTGCAAACCGCGCCGTTCAAAATCAAAGCAATTTATGGCACTCTCCATCAGATTACGAGCTGCATTTTCGCTTATTTCAAAGAGAGCAGCTATGTCCTTGAGAGCTACCGGTTCTCCTGCCATAAACATAATAGATTCTATTATTCCGATTTGTTCCCTTTCATCCATGCGCTTCCCCTCAAAACCGTTATAGGCGCGTATGTACACTCCTGATGTACGGTTACAATATTTTCCTTTATAAGTTCAAGCATCCCTATAAATAAGGTAACTATTTCCTGTTTTGTATTATATTTTTCAAATATTTCTTCAAAAAGCATACTTGCCCTGTCCACAAGCACGAACTGTATATAATCCATAGCCTGAGTTATACTCATAGGATCGCGTTTCATGCGCATTACATTTTCTTCAGGCGCAAGATACGGCTTTTTGGCAAGAATTTTTTCAAAAGCTTCCGCAAGCCTGATTGAACTTATATCCTTAAGCTCAAGCTCGGAATCATCTATTACTATTTCCTCCGGAAGCTTGGAGTATATCCCTGCAAATTCGCCCTCCCGCTGAGAAAGCAGTATTGCGGCTTCTTTTATCATTTTGTATTCTATAAGTCTTCTTCGCAGTTCTTCCTCAGGATCCGTATCGTCCTCTGCGTCCGCCTGCTTCGGAAGCATACTTTTTGATTTTATAAAAAGAAGTACGGACGCCATAACAATAAATTCTGATGTTATTTCCATGTCCATTTTTTCCATTTCGCTGAGATATTCCATATACTGGTCGGTTATCTGCGCTATGGAAACTTCTTCTATTTTTACTTTCTGTTTCGATATAAGCCCCAAAAGAACATCCAACGGTCCTTTGAAGGTTTCTATGTTTATTTCATACATATCTTATTTCACAATCCACGATGAGCCCGTATAAAGTCCGCCCGTTACAATGTCCACAAGCCACCCCTGTGCCGCCGCAAGTCCGTTGTAAGCATACAGCGCCGGTATTTCGGCACAATAAAAAAACAACCCCGTTACCGCCAGAACAGCGAATATCGCCTTCCCCGCAATCAATATTTTTTTACCGTTGTTTTTTGCTCTGTCCGCATCTTTATGATTGTTTTTTTCAAAAAACAGCGTTTTTATTATATTGTAGCCGTTAAATCCGGGAATCGGCAGAATATGCGTAACGCACATAAGCAGATTTGCCCATATTATCATATTCATAAGGAACAGCGCTGCGTCAACAACAGGATTTGTCTGAATGCTTTCAACAAGCGCCACCGTAAGCAACACAGATTGAAGCAAAAGCACAACAACTGCCAGAATCAGATTGCCTATCGGCCCCGACAAATAAACCGCCACCTTACGGCGTTTTGTCAGCCTGTCCATATTGACACACTGCTTCTTTGTCCACCCGTATCCCAACAGGCACATCAGAATAAATCCCAATATATCAATATATTTTAACGGATTAAATACTCCGCTGTTGCCGTTGTCATTAATGCAGCCGTATTTTCGCAAGGCATACGCATTTGCGATTCCATGCGCCGAACACGCAATGAATGCGCTCGGTATTATGTAAAATATCGTTGTCCAATGCGGTTGCACC
>CAJLXE010000151.1 GCA_905210525.1 uncultured Clostridia bacterium
CTTGTGGCAGAACTCTACGGAAGAAGGATCTCCACCGTGCTCACCACAGATACCACAGTGAAGGGAAGGACGAACCTTCTTACCTTTCTCTACTGCCATCTCCATGAGCTGACCAACACCTGTCTGATCAAGCTTAGCGAATGGATCGCTCTCATAGATCTTAGCATCATAGTAAGCATCCAGGAACTTACCGGCATCATCACGGGAGAAACCGAATGTCATCTGAGTCAGGTCGTTTGTACCGAAGCAGAAGAACTCAGCCTCTTTTGCAATTTCGTCAGCAGTAAGAGCTGCTCTCGGAATCTCGATCATTGTACCAACTTCATACTTGATGTCAGACTTTGCAGCAGCAATTTCAGCATCAGCAGTCTCAACAACTATCTTCTTAACAAATGCAAGCTCTTTAACATCGCCTATCAACGGAATCATTATCTCAGGAAGAACATTCCAATCCGGATGCGCTTTCTTTACGTTAATAGCAGCGCGGATAACAGCCTTTGTCTGCATTTTTGCAATCTCAGGATAAGTTACAGACAGACGGCAGCCACGGTGTCCCATCATCGGGTTGAACTCGTGCAGACCTGCAATTATTGTCTTGATAGCTTCAACAGATTTACCCTGTGCAGCTGCAAGAGCTTCAATATCCTTTTCCTCTGTAGGAACGAATTCATGAAGCGGAGGATCAAGGAATCTTATAGTTACAGGGCAACCTTCAAGTGCCTCGTAAAGTTTTTCAAAGTCATTCTGCTGGAGCGGAAGGAGCTTCTCAAGTGCAGCTTCTCTCTCTTCAACAGTATCAGCACATATCATCTCACGGAATGCAGCAATCTTATCTGCCTCAAAGAACATATGCTCTGTACGGCAAAGACCGATACCCTCAGCGCCAAGCTCACGAGCTTTCTTTGCATCCTTAGGTGTATCTGCATTTGTTCTTACCTGGAGTTTTCTGAATTCATCAGCCCAAGCCATGATTCTGCTGAACTCACCTACGATAGCAGCGTCAACAGTGTCAATTTTGCCGTCGTATATATTACCCGTAGAACCGTCTATTGAAAGATAATCGCCCTCATGATACGTTTTGCCTGCAAGTACGAACTTTTTGTTCTCTTCATCCATAGCTATTGCCGAGCAACCGGATACACAGCATGTACCCATACCACGTGCAACAACTGCTGCGTGAGATGTCATACCGCCGCGAACAGTAAGAATACCCTGAGCAGCCTTCATACCCTCAATATCTTCAGGAGATGTTTCAAGACGAACAAGAACAACCTTCTTACCTGCTGCCTTCCAAGCCTTTGCATCTTCTGCCGTAAATACTATCTGACCGCAAGCAGCACCGGGAGAAGCTGCCAAAGCTCTTGCAACAGGCTTAGCTGCCTTGAGAGCCTTAGGATCAAACTGCGGATGGAGAAGCGTATCGAGGTTTCTCGGATCGATCATTGCAACAGCCTGCTCTTTTGTTATCATACCCTCGTCAACGAGGTCGCAAGCAATCTTAAGAGCAGCTTTTGCCGTTCTCTTACCGTTACGTGTCTGGAGCATATAAAGCTTCTTATCTTCTATTGTAAATTCCATATCCTGCATATCATGGTAATGATTTTCAAGAGTATGGCATATACCTACAAACTGCTCATATACATCAGGCATGATTTCAGCCATCTTTGATATCGGCATAGGAGTACGAACGCCTGCAACAACGTCCTCGCCCTGAGCGTTCATAAGGAACTCGCCCATGAGCTTCTTTTCGCCTGTTGCCGGATCACGTGTGAACGCAACGCCTGTACCGGATGTTTCACCCATATTACCGAAAGCCATCATCTGTACGTTAACTGCTGTACCCCATGAATAAGGAATATCGTTGTCACGTCTGTAAATATTTGCACGAGGATTGTCCCATGAACGGAAAACCGCCTTGATAGCACCCATAAGCTGTTCTTTGGGGTCTGTCGGGAAATCAGCTCCGATTTTAGCTTTATATTCAGCTTTGAACTGAGAAGCGAGCTCTTTAAGATCGTCAGCCGTAAGCTCAACGTCCTGAGTTACGCCCTTTTCTTCTTTCATTTTATCAATGAGCTGTTCAAAATATTTTTTGCCGACTTCCATAACAACGTCGGAATACATCTGAATGAATCTTCTGTAGCAGTCCCAAGCCCAACGCTCATTTCCGGACTTTTTAGCCATTACATTTACAACGTCCTCATTGAGGCCGAGGTTGAGAATCGTGTCCATCATACCGGGCATCGATGCTCTTGCGCCTGAACGAACAGAAACGAGAAGCGGATTTTCATTATCGCCGAATTTTTTGCCGGTTATTTCTTCCATTTTGCCGATATATTCCATTATCTCGGCAACGATTTCATCGTTTATCTGTCTGCCGTCTTCATAATACTGCGTGCAGGCCTCTGTTGTGATAGTAAAACCCTGCGGAACCGGCAAACCGAGGTTTGTCATTTCTGCGAGGTTTGCACCTTTGCCACCGAGAAGATTCCTCATTGAAGCATTACCTTCTCTGAACAAATACACATACTTTTTACTCATTATGTATGTCCTCCTACATATTTATATAAATATTATTTCCTTTTGTTCCAGAATTATACATGATAAAGAACGAGCTCTATCTGTAATATGATACATTATTTTTACGATTTTGTCAACCGTTATTTTTTAATTTTATGCAAATATGTATAAAAAATATATTTCAAGCGCACATTGACGCTTAAACGGTCGCCCGGCAAACTTATCTGCCGCTTATTTTTGCATATCTGATATTTCTGCTATTGAAAAAACAGTGAATATATGGTAAAATTATTTCATCATCAATACAGTAGGGAGAAAATAAATGTACTCATATACCGTAAAAAAAGTAAGTCATGCAGTTTCATGGCACGATATTCAATCAGAAAAAATAAACGTATTCAACTGGAAAAATTTTATGGGCTACAACCCCGAAGCCGAATTTCAGATGGCGCACAACGATAAAAATATATTTATAAAGCTTACCGCTCATAACGACTACATAGTTTCGCAGTGTAAAAACATAAATGATATGGTATGCGGCGACAGCTGTATGGAAGCATTCTTCATAATTCCGGGCTCGGATGTATATTTCAATTTTGAATTCAACTCCGACGGCGTTATGTTCCTCGGATGCGGCAAATCACGTGCGGGCAGAACAACGGTTGACCCCGAAATAATAAAAAAATATGTTACCGTAACAGCCGAATCCGACGATATTCCGCAGAACAAACGCGGCAAATGGAGCGTTACCGCAATAATAAACAAGGACATATTCCCCGCGCTCATCGGTATTCCGTTCTCATGCGGCACAGGCAAAGGTAGCTTCTACAAGTGCGGCGACAGAGTAATTCCGCATTTTATTTCATGGAACAAAATAGATACGGATCATCCGGACTTCCACACGCCGGAATTTTTCGGAGATCTTATATTTGAATAATCAATTTCGGAAAGGCTGACAATTCTATGAGCATCACACACAAAAGCTTCGGTTTCAAAGACGGAAAAGAAGTATTCCTTTATTCATTGAAAAACGAATCGGGAACATCCCTTGACATAACAACTTACGGCGGCGCACTTGTAAACCTCACCGTTAAAGATAAAGACTGTAAATTTACAGACGTCATACTCGGCTATGACTCTCTTGACAGTTATATAAACGGAACATCAAATCAGGGCGCGCTTATAGGGCGGTATGCAAACAGAATAAGCGGCGGCAAATTCACACTTGACGGTGTCGAATACACTCTTGACAAAAACGATAACGGCGTAAACTGTCTTCACGGAGGAAATACGGGATACCATACAAGAGTATGGGACGTTCTTTATACGGCAGACGGCAAAGAACCCTCTTTGTCCCTCGTATATACGGATCCCGACAGTACGGAAAATTTTCCGGGAACTGTCCGCGTAAACGTAATATACACACTTACTGCCGACAACTCCGTAAAAATTGAATATTATGCCGAAACAGACAAGGCTACCGTTATAAATCTTACAAATCATACATATTTTAACCTTAACGGATATGCTTCCGGAGATATTCTCGGACATAAATTGCAGATATTTGCAGACTGTTTTACACCTGTAAACGAAAATTTAATTCCTACCGGTGAAATAAGATCCGTAAAAGGCACGCCCTTTGACTTTACACTGCCCAAGGCAATAGGCAGAGATCTTGAGTGCGGCGATGAACAGCTCCAAAAAGGCGGCGGCTATGATCACAACTTCATAACCGGAGAATCAGGAAAAATGAAGCACATAGCCTGCGCGCTCGGTGACAAAACCGGCATAATAATGAACGTTTATTCAGACAAACCCGCAGTACAGCTTTATATCGGCAATTTCCTCAACGGTCAGGATGGTAAAAACGGTTCAAAGCTTAACAAACGAAACGCTTTTTGCCTTGAAACTCAATACTACCCGGATTCCCCCAACCACCCGGAATTTCCTTCCTGCGTGCTGAGGCCGTCCGAAAAATATCACTTCACAACAATATATAATTTTTCTCACGAATAAAAAAAATATATATTCATGTATGTGATAAAATGATGTGAACCAAAAAAGAAGAAATTCCAACCAAGATAT
>CAJLXE010000152.1 GCA_905210525.1 uncultured Clostridia bacterium
TTTATGGCACGGATTCTGTTTTTTACAAGCTTTTCTATCTGCGCATTTGTATTTTTACATTCATACGGCACTGCTATATCAAATATAAGATTCGTATGCGTTGTACCGGTTACCATTCTGAAATCATGAATATTGAATTCGCTTGAAAGCTCTTTGCCGAGCCGACACACGTCCTCGCTTACGATTCGGCGCATATTGTTTACGGTTTCATCGTTGACCTCAATCGGATCCATATGCAGAACAAGATGAACTCTCATGCGTTCGTATATGTCCTTTTCTATGTTGTCGATTCTGTCGTGGCTGTGAAACATATCTTCATCTCCGGAAACTTCAACATGAGCACTGGCAAAACAGTATCCCGTGCCGTAGCTGTGCACCATAAGATCATGTACGCCGAGCACGCCGGGGTATGAAAGTATAAATTTGTTTATCGATTCAACGAGTTCATGCGGAGGAGCCATACCTATGATGTTGTTCATTGTGCTCCTGAGCACCCTGTAAGCGGTAAAAAGTATGAAGCACGCAACAAGAATACCCATATATCCGTCAAGATTAACGCCTATAAGTTTACCCGCAATAACAGATACCGCAACTGCCGATGTTGCAAGCGTATCGGAAAGGCTGTCCGCCGCAGTTGCAAGAAGCATTATTGAATTTACCTTTTTGCCGAGAGTACGGTTCATAACATACAGCCCGATTTTTACCGCTATTGATACCGCAAGAACCGCAAGCATCAAAGGGCTGTATTCCACAGGTTCGGGCGATACGATTTTTTCAACCGATGTCTTCATGAGTTCTATTCCGACGGTAAGAACTATGAAAGATACCGCCATAGAGGTTATGTATTCTATTCTTGCGTGCCCGAAAGGATGCTGTTTGTCGGCAGGCTTTCCCGAAAGTTTGAACGATATAAACGATATAAGCGATGAACCCGCGTCGGAAAGATTGTTGAAGCCGTCCGCAACCACAGCGACGCTTCCGAACAGTGTTCCGGCCGCAAATTTACCCGCAAACAGTATCATATTCAGAATTATACCTATTATTCCCGAAAATTTGCCGTATGCTTCCTTGCGTTCGCCCTCGTCGTTCATGTCAGCGTTTTTAAATAAGCGTTTTATTATGTTGTCCATTAATATAATCACTGTCCTGTCTGCATAAAGTTATTGTCAACACATATCGGAACCGCTATTGCCTGTGTAAATCACAAACCGTTGCCGTATCCGTTTTTATATACGGTTTTCCCGTCACAGGCAAAGCATACCGATGTCGATTCGTTTTCTATGTAGGATATTTCAATGTTACGTTTTTCGAGCTTTTGTACCGTATCGTAAAAGTACCTTTCGCCTGTCGGCAACATCGGTACCGTTATAACCGCATACTGAGGACAAACTTTATCGAGAAGTTCATCGGTCATGCATTCCGGTCTGCCGTTATGCGCGGCAAGCATTACATCCGCATTGATATTGCAGTCGCTTTCGGTAAGACTTTGTACGGTATCCGGAGTTATATCGCTCATAAACAGGAACGATGTTTCCCCGTAATCAAGCTTTATGGCTATTGAATAAGCTTCGTAATCCTCACTGACTACGTCCGTCAAAGGTGTCAGAAGTGTGATACACGCCTCGTCAACCGTAAACTTTCTGCCGGCGTCAAGCTCTGATGCAGTAATAATTCCGGATGAAAGCGCCTTTATTCTTTTGAGTATTTTGTTTGTCGCAAATGTCACAACCGATTCATCCACGTAAGGCATTATCGTATTTTCAACATTAAATTCGGATAAAACCATTTCCGCACCGAGGATCCCGTTGGCATTAATTGTGGTAATTATAAAATAATCTATCGTCTTTATACTCATATATCTGAGCGTATGCAACGCGGCTAACGGATCGTTGCCCGTATCTATGACTATTACACTGTCATTAAGCGTAATAATCACGCATCCCACAGAACCCGTTGCAAAATTTACCTCAAGCCCTTCCCTCATTGGATTGCATCCGTGTGTAGGTTGCGGTGTGGCAGTAGGCTGTGGGGACAATGTAGGCAGCGGTAACGATGTAGGCAACGGTGTCGGAGTTGCAGTAGGCTTTGGTGTTGCAGTAGGTTTCGGCGTCTTGGTAGGTTTTGGTGTTTTAGTCGGCTTCGGTGTTGCGGTAGGTTTGGGTGTTTTAGTCGGCTTCGGCGTCACAGTGGGCTTTGGTGTTTCGGTAGGTTCCGGCGTTTCGGTGACCTCCGGTGTTTCAGTGACAGGAGGCGTCTGTTCTGCGGAAGGCGTCGGAACATGCGTCTGCACCAATTCGGGTGATTCTTCCGTAATATCTCCCTTTATGCGCGAAGACGGAACAACACGTCCGTCATCTGCCGGAAATTTCGTTTCAAAGTCCGATAATGTCAGCAAACCCGTATTCCCAACATACGGCAAATCCGTACTTGTCGCATAGTTCATACCCACAAGAGCGGATAAACCTATAACCATAACAAATACGGATGATGAAATTATTCTGAAAAGCAAAGGGTTATTTTTTCTGCGTCTGTTCATGATACTTTACACATATGCCGCAACGTTATTTATAATGTAACGCCGGCGCGTAAAACAGTATAAATAATAATTATAAGTCGCAGCTTCCTGTTGTACGCGGAAACGGCAGAGCCTCCCTTATATTTTGTATTCCCGTAATATACATAAGCAGGCGTTCAAAGCCAAGACCGTAACCCGAATGGTACGCGCTTCCGAAACGTCTGAGATCAAGATACCATCTGTATGATTCTATATCCATGCCGAGCTCTTCCATTCTCCTGAGGAGCTTATCGTAATCTGCTTCACGCTCGCTGCCGCCTATTATTTCGCCTACTCCCGGAACAAGCAGATCCATTGCAGCAACGGTTTTGCCGTCCTCGTTAAGCTTCATATAGAAAGCTTTTATATCACGCGGATAATCCGTTACGAACACAGGGCAGCCGAACACCTCTTCCGTAATGTATCTTTCGTGTTCTGTCTGAAGATCTATGCCCCATTCAACCTTATTTTCAAACTTTTTGTCCGCTTTAAGCAGCATTTCAACCGCTTCGGTATATGTTATTCGCTTAAAGCTGCTGTTTACAAGATTGTGAAGTCTCGAAATAAGAGTATTGTCAACAAACTTATTGAAGAATTCTATTTCTGCCGGAGCCTGTTCAAGAACGTAATTTACAACGTACTTTATCATTGCCTCGGCAACCTCCATGTTGTCGTTAAGATCGGCAAAAGCCATTTCGGGTTCTATCATCCAGAACTCAGCCGCATGGCGCGTGGTGTAGCTTTTTTCCGCACGGAAAGTAGGTCCGAAAGTATAAATATTTCTGAATGCGAGCGCACAGCTTTCACCCATAAGCTGACCGCTTACCGTAAGATTTACAGGTTTGCCGAAAAAGTCCTGAGAAAAATCAACCTTGCCGTCCGGAGTTTTGGGTACGTTGTTGAGGTCGAGCGTTGTTACGCGGAACATTTCTCCGGCGCCCTCGCAGTCGTTGCCTGTAAGTATCGGAGTGTTTACGTAAACAAAGCCGTTTTCGTTGAAAAACTTATGCAGTGCGAATGCGGCAAGGGATCTTACTCTGTAAGCAGCTGAAAGAAGATTTGTTCTTTGTCTGAGATGAGGGAATGTGCGCAGGAATTCAACCGTATGGCGTTTTTTCTGAAGCGGATAATCCGCATCTACTCCGCCCTCAAGCTTAACCTCAAGAGCCTTAAGCTCGCACGGCTGTTTTGCTTCCGGCGTAAGAACCAGATTTCCTCTCACTATAACCGAGCTGCCCGTGCCGATATGGCACACCTCGTCGAAATTATCTATTTTGTCTCTTTCAAACACAACCTGCAGATTATTAAAGCACGTGCCGTCATTAAGCTCGATAAATCCGAACGCCTTGCTGTCTCTTAAGGTTTTTACCCAGCCGCACAGCACAATAGGTTCGCTCGTATAATTTTCGGGATTTTTAAGCACAGTTTTGAGCAAAAGCATATTCATAAAATTAAAACATCCTTTCTCCGCAGGCAAAAAGCAACACGCATATGTCAACGGAACTTATATTGTATTATTATGTGCCGTCAATCGGTTTTGAACCGTAAAAACGGATTATAATACACGATATTACCTTAAAACAAATAATATAAACTTATTATACCATATATGACATATTTTTACAAGCAAAATAATTCAATATTCCGTAAAGTCGGTAAAATAAAGCAAATTATCAGAGCTGCCCGACAGCGGTTTAAAAATAAAGGCGAAAGCTTGAAAAAACGGCTTCAACCCGATATGCCCGCACACGAGCGCAACGTCGCTCAATATTTGCGGACATTTTATATCGGAAATTTTTAAAAAACCGCAAAAAGGGTATTGACAAAACAAATGTTTTCGAGTATAATATAGCAGTACTTAGGGAATGACCCATTAGCTCAGGTGGTAGAGCACTTGACTTTTAATCAAGGTGTCCGCAGTTCGAGTCTGCGATGGGTCACCACAACTCTTGGCCCGGTAGTTCAGTTGGTTAGAACGCC
>CAJLXE010000153.1 GCA_905210525.1 uncultured Clostridia bacterium
GGCCCGCCGTAACTGCCGGGAAGCGGTGACTGTGGTCCTCACGGAGACGAAATACACTGTGTGCAAACCCTGATTTGAGGTGTTCAAATAATGTTGCACATAATAATACTTTCGGGCGTGTTTTTGCAAAATTTGTTGACAATAAGGAATATATGCAGTATAATATTATAGCAGGATTTATATTTCAAAAAAATTTTCCGCGAAATTGATAATATAATTTTATTATACAAGTTTATCCATGTTATGGAAAGGACAAAAAACAGCATGAGCTACATGGGATTGCAGGAGATAAAGGAAAAATATCTCTCATTTTTTCAGAGTAAACAGCATTTACGTCTGCCAAGCTTTTCGCTTGTTCCGCAGAACGACAAAAGCTTATTATTGATAAGCGCGGGTATGGCTCCGCTTAAACCGTACTTTACAGGTCAGGAAAAGCCACCGTGCAAAAGAATTACTACGTGCCAGAAGTGCATACGTACTCCGGATATAGAAAGAGTCGGCAAAACGGCGCGCCACGGAACGTTTTTTGAAATGCTCGGCAATTTCTCGTTCGGTGATTATTTTAAGCATGAAGCCATTGCATGGGCTTGGGAATTTGCCACAGATGTGATGGGGCTTGACCCGGAAAGAATTTATCCTACCGTATACGAAAACGACGACGAGGCTTTTGAAATATGGAATAAAGAAATCGGCGTTCCCGCAGAGCGTATATGCCGTTTCGGAAAAGACGATAACTTCTGGGAAATCGGCGTAGGACCGTGCGGACCGTGTTCGGAGCTTCTTTATGACAGAGGTCCCGAAAGAGGATGCGGTAAGCCTGACTGTAAACCCGGTTGCGATTGCGACAGATATGTTGAGTTCTGGAATCTTGTTTTTACTCAGTTTTACAGAGATGAGGACGGAAACTACACTCCTCTCAAACAAAAGAATATAGATACAGGCATGGGCCTTGAAAGACTTGCGGTAATAATGCAGGATGTCGATAACATATTTGAAGTTGACACAATAAGAAAGGTTCTTGAAAAGGTTTGCGAGATATCGGGTAAAAAGTACGGGGAGAACGAAAAGGACGATGTTTCCATACGTATAATTACGGATCATGCAAGAAGCACGACTTTTATGGTTTCCGACGGAATAACCGCTGCCAACGAGGGCAGAGGCTACGTGCTCAAGAGACTTCTCCGCCGTGCGGCGCGTCACGGAAAGCTTCTCGGAATAGAAGGAAAGTTCCTTACGGAGGTTGTAAAAACCGTTATTCAGGAGAACTGTGTTTCTTATCCCGAACTTAAAGAAAAGGAAGATTATATACTTCATATTATCGAAACGGAAGAGGGAAGATTCTACAATACGATAGATCAGGGACTCGAAATATTAAAGCAGTACATTGCACAGGCAAAGGAATCCGGAAATGTGCTTTCGGGTGAAAAAGCATTCAAATTGTACGATACTTACGGCTTTCCGATAGATCTTACTCAGGAAATAACGGATGAAGCCGGAATTGAAATCGATACGGCCGGTTTTGAAGCGCTGATGAAAGAACAAAAGGAAAGAGCGCGTTCGGCAAGAGCACAGACAGATTACATGGGCTATGACGATTCGGCACTTACGTTCCTTAACAATATATCGGAGCCTACCGAGTTTATAGGATATACGAAATATTCAACGGACGACGCCACGGTTATCGCGGTATTGAACGAAGACGGTTTTGCAAAAGAAGGCGAACAGGCTTGCATCGTGCTTGACAAGACTCCGTTTTACGGCGAAAGCGGCGGACAAACGGGTGATGCGGGAATTATATCCTGTGCAGACATGAGGTTTGAAGTGTCGGACGTTGTAAAGCTGGCGGGTAAATTCGTACACAAAGGTATTGTTAAATCCGGAAGCATAAAGGCGGGCGACAGAGTACACGCGGAAATAGATATGGCTCGCAGAATGTCAACTGCAAGAAACCATACCGCAACGCACCTTTTGCAGGCGGCACTCAGAGAGGTTCTCGGCACTCACGTTGAGCAGTCGGGCTCGTATGTGTGCGATAAATATCTCAGATTTGACTTCTCGCATTTCGCGGCTATGACAACAGAAGAGCTTCTTGCGACAGAAAAAGCCGTAAATGAAGCAATATTGAAGAATATGGCCGTAACAACGGAATCAATGAATATTGACGATGCGAAAAAGCTCGGTGCGATGGCGCTTTTCGGTGAAAAATACGGCGATGTCGTAAGAGTGGTTCGTGCGGGCGATTTCTCAACAGAGCTGTGCGGCGGAACTCATGTCAATGCGACAGGCTGCATAGGGTTGTTCAAAATAATGAGCGAAAGCGGTGTTGCGGCAGGCGTACGCAGAATAGAAGCTATAACGGGTCTCAATTCTTATGAATATCTCAAGGAAAGGGACACAATAATAAGCGATGTTGCGGCTGCACTCAAATCGAACGAAAATAATATAATCAAAAAAATAGCGTCGCTTCAGACAGAGCTTAAGGATACAAAAAAGGCTCTTGAGGATGCGCGGATGAGTAAGCAGGCGACATCTTTTGAGGATCTGATATCCGGTACGAAAAAAATCGGAGAGATATCGTTCACATCGGGAATACTTGACGGTGCCGACATGAATATTCTGCGCAAGAACTGCGACAAAATAAGGGACAAGATAAAATCCGGAGTTGCGGTGCTTGTTTCAGAATGCGATTCAAAACTGCTTATAGTTGCCGCAGCAACGGATGATGCTGTTGCAAAGGGCGCAAATTGCTCCGATATAATAAAATCGTGCGCAAAGATTGCCGGAGGCAACGGCGGCGGCAGACCGAATATGGCTCAGGCAAGCTGTCCCGATGTTACAAAGAAAAATGATATTATTGCGGCGGCGGAAGAAGCAGTAAATTCTCAGATAAAATAATTATAAGCTGCGGTTGTCCGATGCGCCGGAAATGAAGAGTATTACTATAAAATGCTGAATACGGAGGATTAATATATGGATAAGAATTTATTTAATACTATAAAATATCGTAAACAGCCGGATACTGTAAATACGCCTCATGACGTGCTTGAATATGTGTACAATGCCATGCTTGAAAAAGGCTATGACCCGGCGGATCAGCTTGTGGGATATTTTCTCAGCGAGGATCCGACATATATAACAAGCCATGCGAACGCGAGAACCGTAATGTGCAAGCTTGAAAGATATGACCTTCTGGAAGAACTTGTAAGCTCATATATAGAGCACAATCTTAAAAAGAACCCGAAAAAATTAAAGTAAGGGACGGAATGCATCGTGAAATATGTCGGATTGGATGTGGGCGACAAACGAATAGGAGTCGCGGTCAGTGACAGCGGACTCATTGCAAATGCGGTGGGTAATATTGATCGTTTGGGGTACGATTTTGAGGCGGATATACAAAAAACCGTCGATAAAATAACTGAGCTCGGCGCGGAGGAAATTGTTGTCGGACTTCCCAAAAATATGAACGGCACAATAGGGCCGAGAGCTCAGACGGTTATGGAATTTGCCGACGCTCTCAAGGAAAAAATAAAGCTTCCGATACATTTTTGGGATGAACGCCTTACTACCGTTGAAGCACACAAGATGATGATAGATGCCGGCATGAGACGCGATAAGAGAAAAAAGAATGTTGACAGAATTGCCGCTGTATTGATATTGCAGGGATTCCTTGATTACCGAAACAAAGCATGAGTTGTAGAGGCGATGGGGCTTTGTTTCCGATATGCAAATTGTATATAGGTCAAAAACATGGGAATGAACCTGCTTTGTGCGAATATAATTTTATATAAGTTGTATTTGTAAAAGTAAAAGTAAAAGCAGACAGCAAAGTTTGCCGTAAAACGGCTGAAAATAAAAAACAATACAAGAAACGGAGAACTTTTATGGAATTTGAAGACAATTTGATTCAACTGATTGACGAAGACGGTCAGGAGCTTAATTTTGAGCATATAATGACATTTGATTATGAGGGTAAACAATATATTGTACTTACTCCGGCAGATGACGAGTATTATGATGAGGACGAAGATGATGAAGAAGAGCTTGCAGAGCTTGACGGCGCTGAAAGTGAGGATTCGGATGAATACGATGAAGACGACGAGGAAGACGGAGATCTTATAATCCTCGAAGTTTCCAAGGATGAAGACGGAGAAGATCTTTTCCTCAGCATAGAAGACGATGATCTTCTTGACGAGCTGTACAATGTTTATATTCAGACTGCGGAAAGCCTTGAAGACTGATACCGATTTGAATGTAACCAACACTCCCGGGACGGGCATTGATGTGCTCTGCCCGGGAGTGTTTTCATTGTGAGGGAATAGGACAAAATACGCAAATAATCATTGAAAAAATACAATTTTTGTGGTACAATAAAATATAATGCAAAAGGAGAAGGTTTGTTGAAATCAAGTATTGTTAATCTTTCGGAGAATAAAGAATTTAATGAAGCTATCGGAGAAATAAGCCGCATTAATGCGGATAGGCTCAGGTATTGCTATATATATACGTTCGGCTGCC